>JALVCY010000253.1 GCA_027009605.1 Saprospiraceae bacterium | reverse complement strand
CTTAGTTTTAAGTACTTTCCTTTTTTTGCGCAAGCAGAAGATAAAGGAGAAGTATGAATCTGAAAAAATTTATTTATAATGGGTAAACAAACACCTACTACCGTTTCCTTCAACCTGCCTGATGGCAGAGAAGTCGTTATCGAAACGGGTAAATTAGCCACACAAGCCGATGGCTCTGTTGTGGTAAGATGTGGAGACACTATGCTGTTTTGTTCGGCGGTTTCTGCACACGAGCCTAGACCGGGCACCAATTTCTTTCCACTTTCTGTGGATTATCAAGAAAAATTTGCGGCAGCGGGTCGTATTCCGGGCAACTTCTTTAGAAGGGAAGCGCGCTTGAGTGAAGACGAAATTTTGACCAGCCGGCTGGTAGATCGGGCTATTCGTCCGTTTTTTCCGGAAGGATACCAAAATGATACGCAAATCATCATCAACCTGATTTCTGCCGACCAAGAGACCATGCCTAATGCTTTTGCGGCGTTGGCGGCTTCGGCGGCTATTGCCGTTTCGGATATTCCGATGACAGAAATGCTTTCTGAAGTGCAGGTCGCTAAAGTCGATGGCAACTGGGTCGTGCAACCGACTCGTTCTCAATTGAAAAATGCCACCGTGGATTTGATTGTGGGGGCAACGATGGACAACCTTTGTATGGTCGAAGGCGAAGCCAACGAATGTTCCGAGCAAGATTTAATCGACGGGATTAAAGTGGCGCACGAGGCCATTAAAGTACAGATTAAGGCGCAGCAAGAATTGGCGGCTCTAGTCGGTGATAAAGCCATTAAGCGGGAAGTACCGGCGGCAGAAGAGAATCCGGAATTGTTGGATTATGTCAAGGCCGCAGTAGCGGGACAAATTCGTGATTTAGCCCGTCGCCCGACGGGTAAGAAGGAGCGTTATGCCAAGTTAGACGAAATCAAAGCCAACTTCAAGGAGCAACTCCTTGCGGAAAAAGGCGAAGAATTTGTCGAAGAATTTGGAAGCATGGCTTCTCGTTATTACGATAAAGTGAAGAAAGAAACCATTCGTAGCGTGATTTTGAACGAAAACACTCGTTTGGATGGACGGGCCATGGATGAAGTGCGTCCGATATGGTGTGAAGTCGATTATTTGCCGTCTGTGCATGCTTCCGCAATCTTTAATCGCGGGGAAACACAAGCTTTAGTGGCTTTGACCTTGGGCACCAAGCGGGATGAAATGATGATTGATAATGCCTTAGATTTTCACACACGTGATTTCTTCTTGCATTACAATTTTCCTGCATTTTCGGTAGGAGAAGTGCGCCCCATGCGCGGTCCCGGACGTAGGGAAATAGGACACGCTAATTTGGCCGGAAGGTCATTAATGAAGGTGATGCCTAAGGATTTTCCTTATACCACTCGTATTGTTTCGGACATTATGGAATCTAACGGTTCTTCGTCTATGGCCACGGTTTGTGGGGGATCATTGGCATTATTGAGTGGTGGTGTTCCGATTTCGAGTCCGGTCTCCGGTATTGCGATGGGTATGGTCTCTGAGCCGGGGAATAATGTGATTTTGACGGATATTTTGGGCGATGAAGACCACTTGGGCGATATGGATTTTAAGGTGACCGGAACGGCCAATGGGATTTGTGCGGTGCAGATGGACATCAAGATTGACGGCTTGTCTTATGATTTGTTGACCGAAGCCTTGGAGCAAGCCCGGAAGGGGCGTTTGCATATCCTTGCGGAAATGAACAAGGTGATTGATGCACCTAGACCGGACATTAGCCCAACGGCACCAAGAGTTTTGGAAATGCGTATTGACAAGAGCTTTATAGGGCCGGTGATTGGTCCCGGCGGAAAAGTGATTCAAGAGATTCAGGCTGAAAGTGGAGCGACCATCTCAATTGATGAAGACGAAACACACGGCGTAGTGAGTATTTTTGCTCCGGATCAAGCTTCTTTGGATGCTGCCAAAGCTAGAATTGATAAGATAGCCTTTACGCCGAAGGTCGGAGAAGTGTATGATTCGACCGTTGCGACGGTGATGCCTTATGGAGTATTTGTAGATTTTATGGGTACGAGCGGATTAGTTCACATTTCTGAAATTTCTACGAAGCGGATTGAGAAAATTGATGAAGTCCTAAAAGTCGGCGACAAATTAAAAGTCAAGATAATTGGTAAGGACTTCAAAACCGGTAAGTTACGTCTTTCCCGCAAGGCTTTGATGCTGGAAAAGAAAGATGCAGAATAAAAATATGTTAATTGGGACACCCACTTTGGCATGATTTAAATGTTAAATAAGTGATTTTTTGCAAAAAAAGTTGGAATAATATTTGCATTTTTGAAGAAACCGGATTAGTAAATTCGGTTTTTTCTTTTTTTTGTGAACTTCCCCATATTTATTTTGTATTTTTGCTGAGAATTGTTTCTATTGTGACAGGAAACTAAAGCGATTGTATGTGTTGAGCCCAAAATGTTGGTTTTGGAGCCCTTGCGGGCAAAAAAAGGCGGGGTTTTGGGCAGATGTTTCAATTTCTTTAAACTTTTTGTTAACGTTAGCAATGAATGGCAACTTTTTACCTACTTTCTGCGTCTGTATAAGTAGGATATATTGCTTTTTTTCACTCAACCCCTGAGTTTCTTTTTGGGTAACTGCTTGATGGTTGCCTTATTTTAAGGAAAAAATTACTGAGTTCCGGGAATAACTTTGTAATCAAACTCAAACTACTGAATATGCGCCAATTAAAAATTACAAACAAAATTACTAACCGTGAGAGCGTCTCTCTGGACAAATATCTGACTGATATTGGAAAGATTGACTTGCTTGTCCCGGATGAAGAAGCGGAATTAGCCCGCCGCATTCGTGAAGGGGACAAGGCGGCGCTCGAAAGATTGACCAAGGGCAATCTAAGGTTTGTGGTCTCTGTTGCCAAGCAGTACCAAAATCAAGGCCTTGCGCTTAGTGATTTAATCAACGAAGGCAACATGGGCCTGATCAAGGCCGCCAAACGTTTTGATGAAACCAAGGGTTTTAAGTTTATCTCCTATGCTGTTTGGTGGATTCGTCAATCCATCCTGCAAGCTATCGTGGAACAATCCCGCTTAGTCCGGATTCCACTCAACAAAGGAGGCTCTTACAACAAATTAAACGAAGCTTTTACTTCTTTTGTACAGGAGTTTGAGCGGGAGCCTAGTCACGAAGAATTAGCGGAATTGATGGGGTTGACCGTCAAAGACATCCGCAATATGCTGCGCGGTAGTATCCGGCACGTCAGTTTTGATGCACCGATTGGTAACTCCGAAGACAGCGACTCTACTATGTTGGATGTTTTTGTGACTAAAGACTCTGATGGTGCACCTGATGCGAATTTATTAGGGCAATCACTTAAAGAAGAAGTGGCCAATGGCTTAGCCAAGTTGTCCACCCGGGAGCTGGAAGTGATTTCTGCTTATTACGGGTTGAACGGTCACAAGTCTCTGACTCTGGAAGAAATTGGTGAGTTATACGGTCTTACAAGAGAACGTGTCCGCCAAATCAAGGAGAGAGCCATCCGCAGATTACGTAAATCAACTAACCGCAATGATCTTAGATCCTACTTAGGATAGAGATTCTAGTTGAAAAATTATTGACCGCTTTCCATTTGTTTGGGGAGCGGTTTTTTTTTGGATTGCTAAGCCCAAAGCGGCCGGATCGCTAAGCCCAAAGCGCAGCGGCGGGATTGGTGAGCCGAAATTTACCGCACAATCATCCAGTTGAAAGTAATCAGTTTGTGGATTTTTTATC
>JALVCY010000252.1 GCA_027009605.1 Saprospiraceae bacterium | reverse complement strand
GTTGAAAAAGTTGATTCGCTCGCAGGCTTCGCTAGTTGAAGAAGTTGAGACGTTCGCCTACGGCTCTCTTGGTTTAGACTTGTCCCGATTACTATCGTGGATACGGACTTCGTGGTTGAGAGGCTCTGATGATTGAGAAGGAAATTGTATTCATTGTGATGAATTTTCCGCAAGGAGAAGGGGCGGGTCAAAAAAAAGTGTAATTTTGCCAAATGTATCTGCAAACATTGAAATTGACGCAATTTAAGAATTATGCGCAAAAATCCTTTGATTTTGATGCCCGCTTGAATGTTATTACCGGCCATAACGGGGTGGGGAAGACGAATCTGTTGGACGGAATTTATGTGCTGTGTATGACCAAAAGTTTTTTTGGGGGAGTCGATAAGAATTTGATTCAAAAAGAGACTGATTTTGCTCGAATAGCGGGTATCTTTCGGCTGGAAAATGGGATGAAGCAAATGGACGTGGTGGCCAAAGTGGTCAAGCAAAAGAAAAAAGTGTTTGAGGTGAATGGAAAGGCTTATGACCGGCTGTCGGCTCATATCGGACGCTTTCCCGTGGTGATGATAGCGCCGGATGATACGCTGATAGCCACCGGGGGGAGCGAGGAGCGGCGTAAGTTTGCTGATAATACGCTTGCGCAAAAAAATAAGGCCTATTTGGATGCTTTGTTGAAGTATAACCGGCTTTTGAAACAGCGAAATGCCTTGTTGAAATCTAAAACCGAACGGCTGGATATGCGCTTGCTCGAATCGTATAATGAGCAGTTGATTGCGCCGGCAGAGTCTATTTTTGATGCCCGGAAGGCTTGGACTGCCGGCCTAATGCCCTTGTTTAACGAGTATTACCGTCTGATTTCGGGAGAGAGAGAAGATGTGCGTATGGAGTATAAATCTTCATTGGCGACCGAGCGTTTTGCCATGTTACTGGATCGAGCTCTGGAAAAAGACCGGATTCTGGAAAGAACCACCGTAGGTATTCATCGAGATGACTTTGTTTTTTTTATGGATGATATGCCCTTAAAGCGTTTTGCGTCTCAAGGGCAACGTAAGAGCTTTGTTATTGCTTTGAAGCTGGCGCAATATCAATATTTGGCTCAGTCATCAGCGGAATTGCCCATCTTGTTGATGGATGATATTTTTGATAAATTGGACCGGGAGCGTGTGGGCAATTTGGTGGAAATTCTGGGAGATGCCGGCTTTGGACAAGTCTTTATAACAGATACGCATCCGACGCGGGTGTCTGAATTGTTGGAAGTTCCGCATCAGGTGGTGGGGTTGGGGTGAGGAAGTTGAATCGCTGCGCTAGTTGAAGAAGTTGAGACGTTCGCCTTCGGCTCTCTAGGTTGAGAACTTGTCCCGATTACTATCGTGGATTCGGACTTCGTGGTTGAGAGCTTCACAGGTTGAGATGATTTGGGCTTTTGGTTGGGATTTTACTTCATTATTCGATATTGGGCGTTCTGCATTCGATATTCTGTTAGTTTAGAAAGTTGATTCGCTCGCAGGCTTCGTTGCGCTAGACCGTTGTACTGCTACACCGTTAGTTGCTTTCGGCGTTCATTTTTTTTTCGTGTTCTTTCGTGTTTTTCGTGGTTAATTATTTTGGCAGTGATGGTTTTCCGAAGCGGACTCCCCGTTAAACAGCTAGACGTTCCCCCGTCCAATTGTTGAGTCCACTCCGAAAAGTCGAGAGTAGTAGTTTGCTCTTAAGCCCACAAAATTTTATTTGGTTTCTTTATGATAACTGGTGTGACCGAGACAAGGTGTCGCCCCGCTGGGGCTTCCTGTATCGTGCGATATTGTCTGTTACAAAGGTGTCGCCCCTACGGGGCTGCCAACAGAGAAAATAGCCGAAATACATAAGCCTGAGCCCCATCGGGGCGACATCTTTGTAAAGACTAAAATAGTAGAAATATAGCTCCGTAGGAGCGACACCACGCTGCACTAATCAGAAGTAATTGTAACCAAATAAAATTTTGTTCATCGCTTTAATTTCCGGCGGAGTGGACTTTTTGGAGTAAACTCAACAGTTGAACGATTGAACAAAATTCCCAGACAGAATAAAATTTGGTGGTTTTACATCTGACGTATCCCCGTCCAATTGTTAGTGGTAGTATTCAATCAAGCCATCCACAATCCATTTGGCAAGGGCATCTCTATTTTCCGAAAGGATGAGGCGTTTTTGGTCAGCGGCATTGCGGATGTTGGCTAATTCGAGATAGACGGCTCTGGGCTTTAGATTCATGAGCATAAACAAGTCTCTAGGGGAGACACTACCTTTGTAGGTCTTGGTCGCTTGATATTTTTTGTACTTGGCTTTGAAAGTTTTGTACAATTGGTTGGCAATGGCTTCGCTTTGTGTGGCGCCGGGAGCGTGGTAGAAAAAGACGTCAGTGCGGGAGCGTGTATTTCTGGAGTCGATATGGAGCATGATGGCAATCTGGTTTTTGTTGGAGATGCCCCTTTTTTTATAGATTAAGAATAGGTCATTGACAATATCTGCCCTTTGCTGGAGTCTGGGGATTTGGGAACGCAGTATCTTTTTGTTGCCGAGATAGACTTCGTCCGTATCACACTTTAGGTATTTTCCGTCGCGAATGCCGTCGTTGGGGTCTCGAAGGATGACGTGAGCAACAGCGCCGTTGGCAATGAGTTTTCGGGCTAGACGAAGGGCGACATCGTAGCCGTACTCATCTTCGCAGAGTTGGTGGGAGCCCCTTTTGCCGATGGCTCCCGGGTCGGGCCCGCCGTGTCCGCCCATGATGTAGAATACTTTGCCTTTTAGTTTGGCGGAGATGGTTTTGACTTTCTCGTATTTAGGACCGAAAATGGAGAAATTGCCTTTGGGGTTGACAAGTTTTGGTTTTTCGTCGGGGCACTTTAGTTCGTGATAGGGTACCCAAAGATTTTTATCTTTGATGAAGGACTGCTTGCGCAAACCATTATCAAAGAGCATTTCGTTGTAAGTTTTGATTCTGATGGCTTTCTCCCAGTCATTTTCTTTGATGGTGGAGCGAATGCTTTTATTGTTGTATTTGAATATTAGGATGGGGAGCTTATAGGTCTTTCCGATATGCAGTTGGGAAGTGGGTTTTAAGTTATTGAGCTTATAAAATTGTTTTTCATCACAGGTATATCCGTAAAGGTTAAATTTGGACAAAAATACAATGATTCCATCTCCTTTTTCGGCTTTGGCTTGTACCCAATTGTTTTTGGCCGCAAGGCCTGAGGACAAAAATAGTAGCAGAATCGCCCAAAAAATAGCTCTCATAGTCAATTTGAAGTAGGTTTGTAGTGCAAAGCTAACGGATTTAGCCCAAAATAAATTTTGCGGGGCAAAGGTAGGGAAAAATGGGGTAAAGCATGTTGCATCAGTAGTTTTTACAGCCGAATGAACTGTTGGCGATTTTAATTTCCGAAATGGATTCCAAAAGGTCGAAGCCTAATTTGGCGCAAGCTTTCCTCCTTTCCGAAAAACAAATCCCATCGGGACGACATCAATGAAACGTCAACAAAAAAAAATCACTAAATATAAAATAAAAATTGACCATGTACTCCAATTTGTCCTATCTTTGTAGCGTTGTGACATAGTTGTTATAACTGAAACAAATGTTAAAAAGATGAAACTAATACAACGGACAGCCTTGTTGATATTATTTGTGGCTTTGTTTACCGGATTTGGGCAAGCACAAATCTCCTTTGGATTTATCGGCGGAGCAGCCAATTATCAAGGCGATATCGCTAAAGATATAACGAATATGAAGGAAAATCATATCGCCATCGGTGGTGGACTTGGATATCGTATCAATCCATATATTGATGTGAAAGCACAGGTCATCTTAACCAAGTTAAGCGGAGATGATGCTAATTATCCGGATGACCAAGCGCGGGCGACTAGGTTGTTTAAGTTTGAATCCAATATCTTGGAGGTAGCCGGAATCGTAGATTACAGTATTTTTGGAGGCGGAACAGAAAGCAAAACAGGCGTGTATAATCCCAAGCTGTCACCAATTGTCTATACCGGTATAGGGATAATTAAGATTGACAATAATGCCGAGTGTTATAGTGAAGCCTGTAAGTCCGGAGCGATACTCAATCCGTTTCCGGAAAAAGACAATGATGTATCAGTCTTGTTGACCATACCTATAGGGGTCGGGTTGAAATATGATGCGACTCGGCTCTTGTCTTTTGGGGTGCGCGGTGGCTATCGGTATAGTTTTTCAGATTATTTGGATGGAATCAGCCAGGCTGCCAATGCCGGGAAAAATGATTGGTATTTTGTCTTAGGCGCCAATGTGACTTTTTATTTGCAGCCTAGAAAGGACGGGTTTTAGTAGAAATAAGGATGGTTTCCCAAAATAAAAACGTCATTAGCTCGTGCTGGATTCTTATGATTTTGGTTGGCTTGGTCAAGCAGAAAGGCATTATGGAAACATAAATTGATTCTTATTTATATATAAGAACTACCTTTTTTGGCTTAATTTTACTTCTAAATAGTGTATAGTTCAACATTCGGTGGGTTTTTTACGTACTTTTGCATGCTATAGAGAAAACTGAAATTGCGTAACCCCTCCAAATTGAAGATTTTATTTTCACTGGAGACACACATAATTTATGGATTTTCAATACTACATCAATATCTTGCTAAGGCGAAAATGGGCTATTATCCTAACTTCGATTTTAGCGGCGATATTGGCTTTTTACTTGGCAAACGCACTTCCCCCCGTGTATGAGACCGAAGCGACTCTACAAACCGGTGTGCTTAATTATGACGGAGGGGATAGTCCGGGTGGTTTCATCCAAGAATTTCAGATTAATGCTAGATTTGAGAACTTGATACAAGAGTTTCGTTCTCGAAAGATGCTTCGTTTAGAATCATTTCGCTTGTTGGTACATGATTTGGATACCGATGAAGCCACGATTCCTTTTCGTCAGCCCAAGGAAAAAATAGCCAATGTGTCCCCGGAAGCAAAACAAGCCCTGATAGCAGCGTTAAAAGATAGAATCAAGCTAAAAGAAACGGCTTTAGATGGTGATTTGAATGATACCTACACCAAATTGGCAAAGGCTTATGGTTATGACTACGAATCATTGCTGAAAATCCTAGAAGTAGCACGAAATAAAAAGACAGATTATCTAAAAGTAAAAGTCACCGCCAAAAATCCGGTCATGGCTGCTTTCTTGGCCAATAATCTTTGTAAGGATTATATTGAGATGTCTAGCTCTAATAAGCACCAAGAGCAAAATTCTTTGATTGAGAATTATGCCATGTTGACCAAGGAGAAAAAGCATGAGTTGGATTCGATTACGGGATTGATGAGAGCTTATATGGCTAGGCAAGCAGTGGCGAATAGTGATCAACAAAGCCAAGACTTGGTGACCAATTTGACGGATTTGACCAATAAACTGGATGAAGCCAAAAAGAATAAACGCTTTGCCGAATCCGCTATCCTTAAGGTTGAAGAGGAGCTAAGAAATCTGAGAAGACATAAAAATTCCAACAATAACAACAGCGTGGCCAGCAAGCAGGCTTTGGCCAAAATGAAAGAAGAGTTGGATCAGATGCGTAGCCAGTATTACAGCGGTGGGTCAAAAAGTAAAGATTTGTGGGCGGCGATTAATGCTAAGCAAAAACAATATGAATTGTTGATGGAGAGTTCGTCCGGTGCTTTGATGCGTGGGGATGGGCAGGATAATTCGGATAGAGAAGAAAGTTTGCAAAACCGAAAGCTGGATTTGGAACAACAGCTCATCAAGGCCAAAGAAGCCATCAAACAATATCAAGAAGCGGTGGACGGCTTGCAGAGGAAGATTCCGACTTTGGTGGCCAATGATTCTTATTTGAATGGCTTGCAAGCAGAAAAAGAGCGGCTCGAAGAGCAATATACAGACTTAGCCAACCATCTGAGCAATGCGCGAGCCACCAATACTAACCAAAAACTGCCCCTGAAAATCGTTGAATATGCGCCCATCAAGCAAGAAGCACGTTCTAACAAGGCGCCTTATGTGGCTGCCTTTGCAGGAATAGGCGCCGGTTCGATGGCTACAATGGTCATCTTTTTGCTGGCCTTTTTTGATAGTAAGTTGAGTAATGCGAATCAGTTTAAGCAATTAGTTCGGTTACCTTTTATGGGGACACTGCCTTACGTCAAAAAAGGGTTAATCCCGGGACGTTTGTTTTTGGAACAGGATGATAGTTTAAAGCTATTCAAAGAATCATTGCGGGCTATCCGGTATCAAATGGATGACTCCAACGAAGATGTTTTCTTGTTTACAAGCATGAAATGTGGGGATGGCAAGTCATTTGTTATGACCTATTTGGTGGAAGCTTTAGCCGCCAATGGCAAGAAGGTCTTAGTGATAGATACTAACTTTAGAAATAATTCATTGTCTAAGTTGAGCCCGCAAGGCACCATGAATTATGGGATTATTTTGCGTAAGCTCATCTCCGAGTATCAGATGGATACCATTTTTACGGTACGAGAAGATCAAGTGGCTTCGGAGCAGATGTCTTTGTATGATTTAATCGGGAATACCGGCCGAGATGGCACGCCCTTGGAAGTCTTTGGGGGCAAGGATTTTGGCGGCTTCTTAGAAGAATTAGTCGAATTGTACGATGTGATATTGATGGAGGGAGCGGCCTTGGCAGATTATGCGGATACCAAAGAGCTAAAGCAATATGCAGATAAGATTATCGGTGTGTTTGCGTCCAATGCCAGTCTGGATGCTAAGGACAAGGATGCGATAGCTTACCTAAAATCAATTGGTGAAGATTATTTGGGCTCCATCTTGAATGGTGTTGACCCCAAGAATTTGAACTAGTCTTCCGGGCACATTTGTCTTAATTATCTAATCATCGTTTAATATCACAATATGAAACCGGAGTCACCCTCAAAGTCTTATTGGTTAAAATCGGGGGCTTATTCGATGTTAGATTTATTATCGAAACTGGGTTTCGGGATGGGGACGTTTATGATTTTATTCCGGGTACTGGATAAGCCAACGGCCGGAGTGTGGGTGTTGTTTATGGTCGTTACGGCTACGTTTATAGAAGTGCCTAGAGCCGGATTGCTCCAAAATGCGTTATTAAAATACCTGTCCACAGAGCCTAAAGAAAAACACGGGTTAATCATCAAAGCCTCCTTTGTCGTCAATACGTTATTTACGATACTGATTGTCTTGGTTTTGTATTTTGGAGCGGGATTTTTGGAAGAGAAATTGCATGCTCCGCATTTGAAGACCTTGCTGCATTACTATATTTGGATAACGATATTATTGATTCCATTTTTTACTGCCAATTATATCCAGCAAGCCAATTTAGACTTTCGGGGCATATTTTTGAGTTCTTTTGTGCGATTCGGGCTGTTTTTTTTGTATAATTTGTACCATTACATAAAGCACGATGCGATAAATTTGATAGATTTGGTTCAGATGCAATTGGTGGCGGCATTTTTTGGTTCCTTGGTTTCTATCTTTTTTGCTTGGCGGTATTTTGCTTGGTCAAAAAAAATAGATTGGAGCTGGGTGTCCACGTTGGTTGGATATGGAAAATATGTATTTGGCACCAATATGGCGACGTCGATACAGAAGCAATCATCCACCTTGTTGTTAGGCAATTTATTGACCACGGCCTCCTCAGCGATGTTTGATGTAGCCAATAAGGTGTCCATGATGATAGAAGCCCCGGGGATGGCTGCCGCCGGAGTTGTGTTTCCCCAATCTGCTCGGGCGATGGTTCGGGATGGCAAGAGTGGGGTGAAGGTTTTGTATGAAAAAGTGGTAGGGGTGATTGTGGGTGTCATATTTCCATTTGCGCTGTTTGTGTTTATTTTTCCCAAATTTATAATCGGTATTATAGCCGGGCCGAATTATTATGAGACGGCTACGTTATTGCGTTTTGTGGTGACTTTTTCATTAATTACGCCTTTTGCGGTACAATTTGGGACTATCTTGGATTCGATAGGGATGCCCAAAATAAATTTTTTGTTTACCTTAGCGGGAGGCTTGCTCAACTTGGGGCTCAATTATGTGCTGATTAAGCGATTTGGGTTAATCGGAGCGGGCTATGCCGGGTTGGCGAGTTATTTGATTGCGTTGTTTTTTCAGCAATTGTTTTTGCACAAGCAAGTGGGCATCAATTTCTTCAATGTATTCAGGAATATGATACGCTTTTATAAGGGCTTGCCGGAATTAATCAAGGGATTACTATCTCGAAAAACAGCCACCACTTAAGATGAAAAAAGACGACCATAAAGAAGAAGCCCATGACGAATATGGAGGTATCGAGACCCTTTCGGGAAAAGAGAAAGCGCAGTTTTTTGTGGCGATGATGATGGTGGTTATGGCATTGATAGCTTTTTATCTGAAAATATATTTTTTCTAAATATGTCAAGAGTCTCACATAGACTAAAGGGGAGCTTACTCAGCCGGGCGGTATTTATCCAAAAAATGAATAATCCGCTGGGTTATTTATTTTTGGCTCTGTTGGGTGTATTGATGGCGTATGTAACTGCTGAATACGGCCCTGTCTTTGGCGTATTGATGTTAGGATCATTGGTGGCGATACCGGTATTAGTAGGGGTGGTAGGCAATTTTAGATTTGGTTTGACTTTGATTTTGGTGATTGGCTTTTTTACGGAGGAAATAGCTAAATTTGTGTCAGCACCGGTCGGGATTATGAATGATGGGATTCTGTTGTTGTTGGGGGTGAGTTTGATGTTGCGGTTGATAAAGGAGCGGGATTTTAGCGCTTTCCAGCATCCTGTGACGGTGTTTGTAATAATTTGGATTTTTTATAATCTGGTAGCTGTATTAAATCCTGTAGCGGCCACCCGGATTGGATGGTTGTATGCCGTCCGCCCCTTGGCGGGGATAACGTTTATTTATTTTGTAACGGTCTATGCTGCAAAGGATTTTGCAACGGTAAAGTATTTGGTAAAGCTGATACTGGGACTGACTGTAATCTCGGGGCTTTATGGTTTGAAGCAAGAATGGCTGGGTTTTTCGTCAGGAGAGATGGCTTGGTTGCATTCGGATCCGTTGCGTTTTATGTTGATTTATCAATGGGGGCGATTGCGGGTATTTTCGGTGTTTTCAGATCCTACAACGATGGGAATCATCTTTGTATATATTTCTTTTCTGATTGTAGGATTGATGACCGGCCCGTTTGCCAGATGGTATAAAATATTGGGAGCAGTGTCCATTGTCATACTGATGGTCGCCAATGCGTATGGAGGGTCTCGGACGCCTATCGCTTTGATTCCGATTGGGGTGATTTATTATATGGTGTTGAAGATTGATAAGAAAACCTTGATAGGTGCGATGATTTTCTTTTTGTTGGGGACGGCTTTTATGCTCAAATCGACCAACAGTGGGGTGATTTATCGAATCCAGTCTTCGTTTTCACCCAAAGATGCTTCGGTACAGATACGATTAGAACACCAACAGTTTGTGCAGCCCTTCTTGCGACAAAATCCATTTGGTTGGGGCTTGGCGAGTATAGGAGAGTGGGGCAAGCGTTTTAATAAGGATTCTTGGATGGCAGACTTTGCTCATGACAGCGGGTTTATACGTATAGCGGCCGAATTAGGCTATGTGGGGTTGTTTATTTACATGCTTTTTTTGGCGGTGTCGATGTATTATTCGCTGAAATACTATTTTTTGGTACGAGATCCGAAGATAAAGGCTTTTTATTTGGGTATAAATTTGGTCTTTTTCTTGTTGATTATTTCCAATTTTCCACAAGAAGTCATCGTAATCTTGCCAACAAGTCTGTTTTTTAATGTATTTTTGGCTTTGTCCGTCAGGATGAAGGATTTTGATGAACATTACGTTAAATACCACAAGAACCGCTAGTGCCACCACACCGGCAAAACCTGTGGTCTAACCATAAATAAAGAATAATGAAAAAGATGAAGTATTTTTTGGCTTTAACTATTTTGCTGAGTATGTCATTTTTGGCGCAAGCGCAAGACTTAGACTACCCTTTGGCTGTAGAAGAAGAGGGTTTGATGAAGTACATGGCTAATTTGGCTTGGCTCAATAATCCAGCTAATGATAATTTCTTCCAAGAAGAAATCATCGCCAAAGAACAAGTGAAAATCGCTAAACGCGGCTGGTGGAAAAATATAGGGATTACCTTTAACCTGAATGAAGCCAATCTGAAGTCCAAGAATAAAGTCGGTGATAATGGAGTAAAGCAGCCGGGAAGCGATAATGTCTTTTTTCCAAAGTATAATTTTGGAGCATCCTTTGATTTGGGCTCTATCTTCGATACCCCGAATAAAAAGAAGATGGCAGAAAGAAAGGTGATTATGGCCGAATCGACGACCCAACAGGCCAAAAAAGATATTCGCGGCAAAGTGATTCAGATGTATCAGGAGTATTTGACGGCGATAGAAATCCTGAAGTTGCGCTACAAATCGGAAGGCGATATGCGGGCAAATCTAATCCTAGTCAAAAAATTGTTTAGCAAAGGGGACAAACGGGTCGGGCTAAAAGATATGAATGATGCGTCGCTTGCGCTAAATAATGCCCAAGAAAGCCGTATCAAAGCCAATAAGATGATGACCATCGCTAAGATGAAACTGGAAGATTTTATCGGTGTAAAATTGGAAGCAGTCGAAGCAAAATTCAAGAAATAAAAGGCGGCTCAAAAAAAAACAAAAAAAAAATAGAAAAAACAGTTTCTTTTAAGAAACATTCCTATCTTTGCATCCGCTTAGGAACTAATACACGAAGGTAATTGTTAGTTTTATAGTAATGATTCCGTAGCTCAGTCGGTAGAGCACTTGACTTTTAATCAAGGGGTCCTGGGTTCGAGCCCCAGCGGGATCACAGAAGAGCAACTCGAAAGGGTTGCTTTTTTTTTTCTTTTGTCTTTGGGGTGCGCTGGTGGCGCTTTTGGTCTTTGGCTTCGGTAGTGGTTGGTTCTTGACTTCTGCATTCTTAAATCTTTAATCTACATTCTTCATCCTGTTAGTTTTTTTAGTTGATGAAGTTGATTCGCTTCGCTAGTTGATTCGCTCGTAGGCTTCGCTAGTTGATTCGCTGCGCTGGTTGAGAACTCATCCCGATTACTATCGTGGATTCGGACTTCGTGGTTGGTTCGCTCGCTAGAGCTCGCTAGTTGAGACGTTCGCTGAATGAAAATTATAGTAAGTTGTCCGGATGGGAGCTAAAAAAGGGAAAAATATTGCCGAAAAATAGACTTTTTGGGTCAAAATGAGTCTTCCTGAACAGTTACTTTATATCTTTACTGCATGATTGAAATTATAGACTCTACCATTGAAGCGTATTGCCAAGCACATTCGAGCCCACAGGATGGTGTCTTGAAAGAATTGGAACGGCAAACCCATCTGACCCAATTGTATCCCCAAATGCTTTCCGGCGCCCACCAAATTGCTCTGTTGAAGCTTTTAGTCTTAATGCAGCAGCCTAAGTTGGTGGTTGAAATCGGGACTTATACGGGTTATTCCGCTATTGCGATGGCCCAAGTTTTACCGAAAGGGGGACGGCTGCATACCATAGAAGTCAATGAAGAAATGGAAACAATGATTCTTTCTTATTTCCGAAAGGCACAGGTGGCAGATCGCATCAATCTTCATATCGGTGATGCCCGGCAAGTCCTTGAGACTTTGGACGGGCCTTTTGATATGGCATTTATTGATGCAGACAAGGGCAATTATCCGACTTATTATGACCTGCTTGTGCCTAAGATGAATTCCGGAGCGGTGATTATCGCAGACAATGTGCTTTGGAGCGGCAAAGTGGCTCAGCCGATAAAAGATTCGGATGAGCAAACTCTAGGCATAGACCGGTTCAATAAAAAAGTGATGGAAGATGACCGTGTGGAAAATGTAATCATCCCTATTCGGGACGGACTCAATCTAATCCGGGTCAAATGAATATCCAATTGATGAGCCGATCCCGGTTGGATGTGGTGCGATATGACCGGTGTGTAGCTGAATCGGTCTTACCCATGCCTTATGCCTTTTCGGCGCATTTGGATGTAGTCGCTAGCCGCTGGAAGGTCGTTGTGTTAGGGGATTATGACCTTGTCATGCCAATTGCTTATAATCGTAAATTGCTGGGCGTGCCCCAGATTTATCATCCTTTTTTTGCCCAACAATTGGGGGCTTTTGGGCGCTATCAACGGGATGTTGTTTGGGTCAAGGCTATGTTGAATGCGCTTTCCAAGTTTTATGTGCGGATTCAAATGCAATTGAATGCCGCCAATCCCGTACCGACTATCCCGGGTTGGACTTTTCGGCAACGGACTAATTTTGAATTGGATCTCCATCAAGCTTACTCAGAGATTCGCAAAAATTACCGGAAGGGGCATAAGGCTAATATAAAATCGGCTCAAACGAAACATCTACGCATAGAACGGGGCACGATTGGAGCCAAAGATTTTGCGCGATTGGGAGTCGGACAAAAGGGAGTCGTGAGTTTGGCGCGGTTGCCGGAGTTGGTCGAATTGTATGGGAAAGATTCGATTTGGGTCGCTCGATTGGTGAGCGGGGAGATTGGCGCCTTTGGTTTTTTCCCAACTTTAAGTCGGTTTGTCAAAGGGCAGGAGCGTGTGGTCTATATGATAGGGCATACGACAGCCTTGGGGCGAAAGGTCTTTTCGGGGCATTTTTTGTTGGATGCGGTGATTCATGAATATGCCGGACAAGGAGGGATTTTTGATTTTGAAGGTTCGGAATTACCCGGCGTGGCTTCTTTCTTTCGCGGGTTTGGGCCGGTCGATGTGCCTTATGTTTTGGCCGAACGGGGGAACGGTATAGCGGTGTAACGGTATAGCGGTGTAACGGGAAGGCAGGAAAGAGATCTTACCCCTTGAACGCCGCAGGCATTTGAACGCCCGAAGGGCAATTTGAACGTGCGAAGCACAAATTGAACGCCAAAAGCAACAACTAACGGTATAACGGTATAAC
>JALVCY010000251.1 GCA_027009605.1 Saprospiraceae bacterium | reverse complement strand
GGAATAATTGCAACATCTTGAATGATAAGTCGATTATTTTGCCCGTAAATTGTTGAATAAAACAAAATGAATATAATTGTAATAATATTTTTTTTCATATGTGAAGCATTTTTTTTAATGGTAGCTAACTAGGGTATAAACCCAACTCTCCCCCAAGAGAAGAAGAAGTCACAAACCCTTCATAACCCCTTGATTATCAATCAAATTATCCGTTTACAAACGTAAGTAAACGTTTATCATACGCTAAGATATGGCATTTTTGCCGAATTTACCAAGTTTTGCCCCACAAAGCTAATGTCCGGCTTTTTTGAAAGGCATACCATCTGGTACTAGTTATGGTATTTCACGAAAAACCAAATAATTTACCATAAAAGCCGGTGGTGCGTCATCATTCTCTTTCAAGTCTGTATTCGTCCAATATCATTCATCAAATGTGCACAATGCACGCAAATGTAGTATCTAATTCGCTGGTAATCAACGCCTTAGTGAATTCTTAGTGGCAACTTCGTGTCCTTCGTGGTTAGGCCTTACATTTTTCCTTACCACAAAGAGCACTTAGAAAACACTAAGTTTACACTAAGAAGTACAACCAAACCATGATTCTGACTACAGAAGTTTGCGTTTTAGAGAAAAGCCTTTCCCCACCAAGTTAGATTTTTAGATTTCACTTCAACGAAGGAAAGGGCCTTTATCAATGCCTACTCTTCCAAAAATAGCCCGCAAATAAGTGCCAAAATTGTCGGTTAATCGTGTGCAAAACGGTAGGATCTTCTTCCCGGGGATTGGTTTCATTATAGAAGATAATTTCATCATTTTGGGCATCGAAAATAATACCGTAAAGAGTAAGATTTGATTTAATGGGCACCGGTGCGGCCATGCCTAAAGTCAAAATTCCAATCCCAATTCCTTTGGCTATCTGCTTTCCGTAGTTGCCGCGATCCCGCTTAAACCCACTAGCCACTACCGCCAACGCAAATCGTTGGTGTCGGGCATCCATAATAGAATCAATATGCGGCGTTATTTTTATGCCTTTGAGCATTTTTGAAGCCATGGCCGAATTCATCAGATACATTATTTCATGCTGTACATAATACTGCAAGGTATCATTGTCTATCTCTATTTTTTCCGAAAGGGGAAATCTTGGCTTATACATGCCTAGTACTTTCGTCAAACCTTTTTGAGTGATTACAGATAGAGAGTCATTATATTGAGACTTGTTTCCCTTTTGTATGAGATAGGTAAAAGCGATGGGTTCAAAATAGGCCAAATCTTTAATTTCGGTAGGCCTGACGGCAGTGACTCGCATTTTGTTGGGAAGACACGACACAAGAGAAAGAAGAACACTTAGGGTAATGAGGAATTGAATACGTTTCATAACTATCTTGTTTTATGAATTACAATTTTATACAAGAACTTTCCAAAAGTTTAAAACTTTTGGAAAGTTGTTTTATCAATTACAACTGTTCAACCGCCCGATTGGACAGTCGAACAGTTGACTCCCCCCTACTCTTCGCCTAAGAAAGGATATCTATAATCCGTAGGCGGGTTGAAATTTTCCTTAACCGCTCTAGGCGACACCCATCTCAATAGATTCCAGACAGAACCGGCTTTGTCATTCGTTCCTGATTTTCTGGCTCCACCAAATGGTTGTTGGCCGACGACAGCGCCGGTGGGCTTGTCGTTGATATAGAAATTACCGGCGGCGTGTTGTAATTTTTGGTAGGCCAATTGAATGGCGTCCCGATCCTTGGCAAAGATGGCTCCGGTCAAGGCATACGGAGACGTAGCGTCCAATAAGTCCAAAGTCTTTTCATACTTTTTGTCATCATAGACATAGACGGTTAAGACCGGGCCAAAAATCTCTTCTTCCATGGTTACATAGTGTGGATCTTTGGTCAAAAGTACCGTCGGCTCAATAAAATATCCTTCTTTTTTGGAGTATTCTCCACCGGCAATCACTTTGATAGACCGTGATTTTTTAGCATTTTTGATGTAACCGGTGATTTTGTCGTAAGACTTCTCATCAATGACGGCTGTAAAGAAATTTCTAAAATCTTCAGGGCTGCCTTTCCCGAAAGATTCGATATCTGCCTTCAAGAATTTTTCTACTTTGGGCCACATAGATTTGGGGATATAGGCTCTTGAAGCAGCCGAACATTTTTGACCTTGATACTCAAAAGCACCCCGAGTTAATGCCGTAGCGACCGTTTTGGCATCTGCCGAAGCATGAACCATAACAAAGTCTTTGCCGCCGGTTTCACCGACGATGCGTGGATATGATTTATAGTTGGGGACATTATCGCTGATGGTTTGCCACAATCTATTAAAGGTATTGGTGCTGCCGGTAAAGTGTAAGCCACCAAAATCACGATGAGAAAAGATGACTTCTCCGGCGACCGGGCCGCTGACAAAAATCAAATTGATAACGCCATCCGGCAGACCGGCTTCCATCAACACTTCCATAATAATCGAAGCAGAATAGACTTGAGTACCGGCGGCCTTCCAAACTACAGTATTGCCCATAATCGCAGGCGCACCGGGCAAGTTGCCGGCGATTGAAGTAAAATTAAAAGGAGTCAAAGCAAAAACAAAGCCTTCCAAAGCTCTGTATTCCATGCGATTCCAAATGTCTTTGGAGCTGGACGGCTGCTCTTTGTAGATTTGGGACATGTACGCCGCATTGAAGCGATAAAAGTCTGCCAATTCACAAACGGCATCAATTTCAGCTTGAAAAACGGTTTTGGATTGGCAAAGCATCGTGGCCGCATTCATTTTGGCGCGGTAAGGCCCGGACAGCAAATCGGCTGCCTTTAAGAAAATAGCCGCTCTTTCTTGCCAAGGCATAGCTTCCCAAGCCGGTTTGGCTTTCATGGCTGCATCGATAGCCTTTTTGACGTGAGTGGCATCGCCTTGGTAGTAGTGCCCCAGAGTATGGGACAATTCGTGTGGCGGATGGATGCTGATTTTATTTTTGGTACGTACTCTGCGACCGTTGATGACCATTGGCACATCTTTGGGACGAGATTTAGCTTGCTTCAAAGCTTTTTTTAGCTCTAATTTTTCAGGAGAGCCCGGAGCATAGCTGAGTACCGGTTCGTTATAGACCTTGGGTAGGTTGAAGTGTGCATTTGACATTATGCCGTTATTTTGATTAGGTAAAAATAGTCCCTTGCTCTGATTGACTTTGGGCAGTTAATTACCGTAGCCCAAATAAAAAAAGAGCAAGCTGCGCAAAGGTACGGTACTTTTTGGCAATAGTTCAATATGCGCTAAGAAAGTTGGAGCGGTGGAGATGCTTGCACAAATAAATGAACAGACTATAGATAGTCATTGAAAACTGACCGGTCAAAGATCCGGAAAGTGGCCAAAAACCAGCGTAAAATGTATCAAAATCTTAGGCAACGTAACTTTTGTCACGTAGAGCTTTCGCAAAATAGAGTTTTCTTTGCCACACATCTAAAGTAAGTAACTTAGGTTTCGATATCCCATTGTAAAGGCTACCCTACTTTGGGATGACATCTAGAAGAACTAGTGTTTCAATTGTGTTTCAATTGTGTTGCGTCTGCCTTGCCTTCCGGCTGGCAGGCGTTTTTGCTTTTTTGAGCTATTAGCGGTGGTACTTCCGAATTTATTCGGGAGTTGGGAGCTTTCTTTTGAGCCGGCTTTCTTTTTCGCCAAATAAATTTGGCGCTACCAACTTCCCAAAATATTTAAAGGCCGTAAAATCCCCTTTCTACAAAGGGGATTTTTG
>JALVCY010000250.1 GCA_027009605.1 Saprospiraceae bacterium | reverse complement strand
TTTGCAGGTTGGGAGATTTGGGTATTTGATTGGGATTTTACTTCATTATTCGATATTCGGCGTTCTGTATTCGATATTCTGTTAGTTTTTTTAAGTTGAGAAAGTTGATTCGCTTCGCTAGTTGAAGAAGTTGAGACGTTTGTTTTTGGCTCCTTGGTTGAGCTTGTCCTATGGACTTCGTGGTTGAGCTTCGCTTGGGACGTGGATCGCTAAGCACGGAGCGCAGCGTAGTGATTGGTGAGCCAAACTGTTCCCCTGTATGCCATTGACTCCGGATGAAATCATTGCTAATTGAGAAAATTGAGAACGTTCGCCTTCGGCTCGCTGGGTAGAGACTGTCCCGATTACTATCGTGGATTCGGACTTCGTGGTTGAGAGCTTCGCAGGTTGAGACGATTTGGGTTTTTCAACTTTCTCAACTACAGCTGTCAGTTCATTCAAGTTTATGCGATAGCGATGGTCAGAGACAATCATTTTTGATTCCGGTAAGAATTCGTACCTTGCGGTCAAAAAAAGAGAATGGTAAATTTAAGACAAAATCATCAAAAGGCAGGAGCCGGGGGCTTTGCGATTAGGAGTGGAGTTTTTTTAGTTATACTGGGTCTGCTTTATGGAGTGTTTCAATTTTTGGAGGGTGGAAATGGCTCTGGTCAGGGTACGAGAATCGTCATAAATGCGCCAAAATCTGACAATAACAGTGATTCTACGGAAAAATCAGATGAGTATATGCTGCATACCACAAATTTGGGCTATCTTGTGCGGCATCAGTATTATGCCTTATCTTACGATGAAAAAGATGAGCAAGCAGAATGGGTTTCCTACTATATCTCTCGCAACCGTTTGAATCATAAAAGAGCGGAGCGAACCAATTGGTTTGAGAAGGATCCTAAAGTAAAAACCGGTTCGGCTACTTACAAAGATTATAAAGGCTCGGGCTATGACAAAGGGCATTTGGCTGCTGCTGCTGATATGGCATTTGATAAGCAGGCGATGGAAGATTGCTTCTACATGTCCAATATGAGCCCACAGGTACATAATTTTAATGGGGGGATTTGGCGAGAATTGGAAGAGTTGACCCGGGATTGGGGACGAATGTATGATAAGGTCTATGTGGTGACGGGTCCTATTTTTGAACATAATTTGGGCGTGATAGGTCACCAAAATAAAGTGACTGTGCCGGGAGCTTATTACAAAATTATTTTGGACATAGAGGGCAAAGAAAAAAAAGCAATTGGCTTTGTCATTCCTAATGAAGTCTCTAACAAACCCTTGACCGCTTACATTAAATCAGTGGATGAAATAGAAGAGATTACCGGGATAGATTTTTTCCCGGAGCTGGAGGATGCCTTAGAAGAAAAATTGGAGGCTAAAGTCAATCAGGCGCAATGGAAATTTGATAATCACTTGTTTAGGATTCGAAAGGAAAAGTGGAACTTAAGGTAGTTTTTTTACTTCGGCTTTTCTTCGGGAAAGAAGGAGCTTTTTTATGGATGGAGTGAGTCTGTAAGCAAACGTTAGAGAAAAAGCCGAGTTTTCTTCCCGCAAGGGCAACAGAAAGACAATTCAAAGAATCATACACACATTGGTTTTACAAACAAAAAGACGGCAACATGAAAAAATTCTTACTCATCCTGATAGTGACCACTTTTTATTCGGGGCTGTTCGCCCAATTGCCAAATGGCAGTACGGCACCGGATTGGACTTTGACGGATATTAATGGGAACTCTCATCACTTGTATTCCTATTTGGATTCGGGCTACACTGTTTTTATTGATTTTTCGGCAACGTGGTGCGGCCCTTGCTGGAATTATCACAATTCCGGGAATCTGGAAAATCTATACAACTCCTACGGCCCGGAAGGGACAAACGAAGTTCGTGTATTTTTTATTGAAGGAGATGCGGGTACTAATTTGGCTTGTCTGTATGGACAGTCCGGCTGTTCGGGTGGTACGCAAGGTAATTGGGTGGAAGGGACTCCGTACCCAATCATCAATGATGCGTCTCAAACTGGCCCCTATCAGATAGGTTATTGGCCTACGATATACGGTATTTGTTCAAACCACGAAATTACGGAAGTGGGGCAACAATCAACGGCGGGTCTTTATGCGTTCCATAATAGCTGTCCGGCTGCTCCTGTCAATATAGATATAGTTGTCGAAAATGTACAAAATGCAACCTGCAACGGTTATAATGATGGAGCCATCGATATCAGTGTTTCCGGTGGCTCCGGAGATTACTCTTACCAGTGGAATACCAGTGCCACTACACAGGATATTGATAATCTTTTTGCCGGTATTTATAGTGTCGTTGTGACCGATAATTCTAACGGATCTACGGCTACAGCAAATGATATACAAATCGAAGAACCTAGTGCCATCGTATTAACAGAAACCTTTTATCAACCGGTTACCTGTGCCGGTGGAGGCAATGATGGTGCGGTGGGTTATTCTGCTAGTGGCGGCACACCCGGATATAGTTATTATTGGAGCAATGGCCAAGGGGGGAGTACAATCGGGGATTTGGCGCCGGGAAGCTATACTTTGGTTGTTGAAGATGATGCAGGATGCACCGCTACTGCTGTAGTGGATTTTGATGAGCCGGACTATCCAACTGTACATATTATTAATGCCAATGTGCCGGAGATAAATTGTAATAATTCTACAGTTACTTTGGATGCTTCGGGCTCTTCTTATGGGGCGGATTTTACCATACAGTGGACGACTCAAGATGGAAACATTGTGAGCGGTGCCACAACTCTTTATCCTGTAGTGAATCAGCCCGGAACCTACTTTTTGACAATAACCAATACTCAAAACGGCTGCCAGACGACCGGTGATGTTACCGTAACGGGCAGCACAACTCCTCCTAATGTAAATATACAAATAGTGGGTTCTGAGATTTTGAGTTGTGCATCTCCTACCACCCAGCTTGAAGGGTCTTCTACGACACAAGGTGCGGTACTATCTTGGACCGGTCCGGGTGGTTTTACTTCTAGTGATGTCCTGATTACGGTGAGCCAAGCCGGAGATTATATTTTGACGGCAACGGATCCTAGTAATGGATGTACGGCTTCACAGACGGTTACTATTTTTGGTGATTTTGCGGAGCCCAATGCCGGGATTTCTTATCCGACAACTGTTTTATCCTGCCAAGTGGGAAGTATTCAATTGACCGGAACTTCTACAACTTCCAATACAACTTTTGCTTGGACCGGCCCTAATGGATTTACGGCTTCTACAGCGGTGGTTACGGTAACCCTTCCGGGAACGTATGAATTGGTCGTGACAGACCAGACCAATGGCTGTGCTTCTACTGCCATTGTAGAAATTACCGGTGGAGCAGATGAACCCAATATAAGTGTGGCTTTTGCCGGCAATGAAATATTGACCTGTGCCGAGCCGAGTTTAGTGATTAACGGCAGTTCTACTACGCAGGGCGTGACTTATGCTTGGACGGGGCCGGGTGGATTTACTGCTAATACGCCTAGTATTACGGTCAGTGTCGCCGGAAATTATACGCTAACGGTGACCAATCCGGCCAATGGCTGTTCGGCTTCTCAAATAGTAGAAGTATTTGGTGGTGCGGATTTGCCCGATGTGAATATCCAAATATTGGGTAACGAAATATTGACTTGTGCCGAGCCAAGCACACTGCTACAAGGGAGTTCAGCCACATCCGGAGTCAGCTTAGCTTGGACAGGGCCGGGTGGATTTACTTCCAACGACACCTTGATTACGGTGACTCAAGCCGGAGATTATATTTTGACGGCAACGGATCCTAGTAATGGATGTACGGCTTCACAGACGGTTACTATTTTTGGTGATTTTGCGGAGCCCAATGCCGGGATTTCTTATCCGACAACTG
>JALVCY010000249.1 GCA_027009605.1 Saprospiraceae bacterium | reverse complement strand
GACGGCAACGGATCCGGCAACAGAATGTTCGGCTAGTACAACCGTAACTATTTTTGCTGATTTTGAAGCCCCCAATAGCACCATCACTCCTAGCAATCCTTTGCTTACTTGTAATACACCTTGTGTAGATTTGACGGTCGGCAATGGAGGCAATAATTTAGTCTATATTTGGAATTATCTTGGTCTAGCTTCTACTGAGCCGACTTTGACGGTATGCCAGCCCGGCACCGCTGAGGTTATCGTGACCAATACGGTTAATGGCTGTAGCAGTGAAAATGAAGTCTCTATTGCGGTCGCACCAAACTTAGCAATTAGCTGTGAAGTAGTGACACAACCAACAACAGCGGGCGGCAATGATGGGGTGATTTCGGTAACGGCCACGAGTGGGACAGCACCATTTTCAGTTAGTTTGAATGGTCAACCCGGTACGATTACTGCGATTGGAGAAAGTCTAAGCTTTGAAGGTTTAGCCGCCGGCACTTATCAGGTTGTTGTGACGGATGCCTACGGTTGTGAAGAAGATTGTAGTACGGTATTGGTTGACCTCAATTGTGATAATCCGGCAACGGCAGATGCCGGCGATCCGATAACTGTTTGTGCCGGAGAAGAAATCTCTCTGAATGGTAGTTTTGGCGGAAGCGCTACCTCTGCTACTTGGTCAGGAGGGGAAGGCACTTTT
Source organism: Saprospiraceae bacterium (assembly GCA_027009605.1). Lineage (GTDB taxonomy): Bacteria > Bacteroidota > Bacteroidia > Chitinophagales > Saprospiraceae > HyVt-613. The sequence continues at coordinate 8,400 of JALVCY010000249.1, read as the reverse complement.
TCAGATAATACCAGTCCTACAACAACTTATGTGCCTACAGAATCAGAAATCAATGCCGGTTCTGTCGTCTTGGTTTTAACAACTAATGATCCGGATGGTAACGGGCCATGTGAACCGGCAACATCTACGGTCAAAGTATTTTTCAAAGCTCTGCCTGTTGTTAGTAGTGGAGAATATCCGGCTGTTTGCTCAGGAGAAGAGATAATCACTCTGGCAGGAACGCCTAGTGGCGGTGGTTTTTCCGGTGATGGCGTGGTAAACAATACTTTTGATGTGAGTTTGGTGGAGCCCGGTGTTTATCCGGTCACTTATACTTATACCGATGGTAATGGCTGTGCAAACACCAGCATCACAGAAATAGAAGTCAAACCGACTCCTTCCTTAAGCTTGACCGGAGGGGAGATTTGTTGTAATACACCTGCTGTGACGATTGGGGTCGAAGATGATTGTGTAGGGGATGCCGGTTATTCTTGGGAAGGTCCGGGTGATGTGTCCAACGATTATGTAGTGACCGTACCGGGAACTTATGAATTGACTGTCGAATGCGAAAACGGTTGCACAGCAGTTGCTGATGTCACCATCGAAGAATGCGCAAACAATATGGAAATCCAAGTGGCAGTAACCGACGCATCGGGAGAAACCATTGCGGATGGGGGCGCTCAACTATCGATAACCGGCGGGACGGCTCCGTTCACATACATTTGGAAATTTAACGGGGAGACGGTATCAGACAGTCAAAATTTGGAAGATGCCCTTCCGGGAAAATATATACTCATCGTGACGGATGCTAACGGATGTCAGTCCGAAATGGAGGTAACCATTGATTTTATCACCGCAACGCAAGAGCCTACTTGGGCCAAGGGACTACAAGTTTATCCGAATCCTTCGGATGGTTTCTTTGTGATTCGTTTGGCGAATATCCGGTCTCTGGATGTGACCATTTTGGACGCTATCGGGCAAGTAGTCTATACGGCCAAGATGCCTTACGGCAAAAAGGAAATTAATTTGTCCGGAATTCCGGAAGGGATTTATTTCCTAAAATTGCAGGCCAAAGAAGGATTTGTCTATCGCAAAATTACGGTGGAACGGTAGAAAAGAACGACCGTGCGTCCCTGCCTGAATGGGGAGGGCGCATGGTCGGTATTGGTTTGGACGCACGTTGGAATTGGTAGGGATGTGTGGACGAGATTGGTTTGGAGACACGTTGGAATTGAGACTGCCCAATTGGAATGGGGAGGGACGCCTAATTGGGATTGGGATCGCCCAATTGGGATTGGGATTGCCCAATTGGAATTGGTAGGGACGCACGGCCGTGCGTCCCTAACAATTCCAATCATACCAATCGGCCGTCCGTCCCTACCATACCGTGCGTCCCAACCATACCGTGTGTCCCAATTTATACGGCCACCTTGGCCTTGATATGCGGGTGTGGGTTATAACCGATTAATTCAAAATCTTGGAATTGGAATTGGTCAATTTCTTTGACATTCGGGTTGATTTTCATTTGGGGTAAAGCTCTTGGGGTGCGGGTCAGTTGTAATTTGGCCTGTTCAAAATGATTGTTGTAAAGATGAACATCCCCAAAAGTATGGACAAAATCTCCATATTCCAGTCCGGTGACTTGAGCTATCATCATCGTGAGCAAGGCATAGGACGCAATATTAAACGGCACTCCGAGAAAGACATCGGCAGACCGCTGATACAGTTGGCAAGATAGTTTGCCATCTGCTACATAAAACTGAAAAAGGGCATGGCAAGGATTGAGCGCCATGCTGTCCAAGTCACAGACATTCCAAGAACTCACAATGATTCTTCTGGAATTAGGATTGTTTTTGATGGTTTGGATGACATCGGCAATTTGGTCATAGGTTTGTCCATTGGCTCCTTCCCAGCTTCTCCATTGCTTGCCATAGACCGGCCCCAAATCACCGGATTCATCGGCCCATTCATTCCAAATTCGGACTCCGTTGTCTTGAAGATATTTGACATTGGTATCTCCATTTAAGAACCAGAGCAACTCATAAATGATGGATTTTAGGTGCAGCTTTTTAGTGGTGAGCATCGGAAATCCTTCCTTTAAATCAAATCGCATCTGATACCCAAACACACTGCGTGTACCCGTACCGGTCCGGTCGCCTTTGTCGGTGCCATTTTCTATGATATGGCGGAGTAGTTTTTTGTATGATTCCATTTTTCTTTTTTGTTCTAGTTAAGTCTTTGGTTGGGGGCTAAAAAAACTTGAGTTAATTTCTTAACTTCGCCACAAAATTACAAAAAAAATGGGATACAAAAGTCTTTCAGCTTGTATAAAGGATTTGGAGAAAATTGGACAATTGAAGCGAATTAGCCGGGAGGTTGACCCTAATTTGGAGATGGCCGATATTCATTTAGATACTTTTTCCCGTAAGGGGCCGGCCTTATTATTTGAGCGGGTGAAAGGCAGTCCTTTTCCGGCGGTTTCCAATATTTATGGAACTCAGGAGCGGGTAGAGTTTATTTTCCGCAAGGAAATACCTAGGATGAAAGAAATAATGGCCGTCAAAGGTCATCCGATGGACGTCTTAAAACATCCTTTCCGGTATGCCAAAGTCCCTTTTACGGCACTCCGGGCTTGGCCTAGAAAATCTTTTTTTAAGCCCCCGGTTTTATTTGGAAAGACGACCATTGACCAGCTTCCGCAAATCAAAAGTTGGCCGGATGATGGGGGTGCTTTTATTACCTTGCCGCAGGTGATGACCTTGCCGCCGGGCAGCACCAATCCCATGCAAGCCAATATCGGTATGTACCGGATTCAACTCAGCGGGAATGACTATGTCCCAAACAAAGAAATCGGACTACATTATCAGCTCCACCGGGGGATTGGCATTCATCATGCACTTTATAATGAGTCCAAAGAGCGGTTTAAGGTCAGTATTTTTGTGGGCGGGCCGCCGGCACATACTTTTTCGGCCATCATGCCTTTGCCGGAAGGCCTTTCGGAAATGACCTTTGCGGGCATGTTGAATAGTCGTCGATTTCGGTATTTTTGGCAAGATGGATTTTTGTTGTCTTCGGATGCGGACTTTGTGATTACCGGTTATATCAAAAAAAAGGAATTGAAAAAAGAAGGGCCTTTTGGGGATCACATCGGTTATTATAGTTTGGCGCATGATTTTCCGGTCATGGAAGTGGAGAATGTGTATCACCGAAAGGAGGCGATTTGGCATTTTACGGTGGTGGGACGGCCCCCGCAAGAAGACAGTTATTTTGGCCATTTGATTCATCTTTTGGCCGGAGATATTTTGGGGTCGGAATTTCCGGGCATCCGTGAAGTTCATGCGGTGGATGAAGCGGGCGTGCATCCGTTGTTATTAGCGGTGGGGTCGGAGCGGTACATGCCTTTTGAACGGATGGGGCGTTCGTATCAAGCGGAGCGGCCGGAAGAGATTTTGACGCAAGCCCAACACTTACTAGGGAAGGGGCAAACCTCCTTGGCCAAGTTTCTAATGATAGCGGACGGAACGCATCATCCTGAATTGAGAGCGGGTGATGTGAGTGGTTTTTTGACTCATTTATTAGAGCGGATAGAGTGGCGTCGGGATTTACATTTTATTACGAATACGACGATAGATACCTTGGATTATTCGGGCAATGGCTGGAATATGGGCTCCAAGGTCATTATGGCTTGCGCCGGAAAGTCGAAGCGAAAGCTAAGTCGTTTCCTTCCGGAAAATCTAACTTTGCCCCAAGGCTTTGTCAATCCCCAAGTGAGTTTGCCCGGAGTATTGGTGATTTCCGGGCCCAAATATGCAGAAAAGCACACCGGAAAACAAAATATGCGTCAATTGGCCATGGCCTTATCTCCCGAATTGGTACATACGCATCCGCTCGTAGTCGTTGTAGATAAAAGTGACTTTGCCGCAAAGAATTTAGCTAATTTCCTTTGGGTCAGTTTTACTCGTGCAGATCCGGCACAAGACATTCATGGCGTAGATTCTTTCACAGAAGATAAGCATTGGGGTTGCCATGGCTCTTTAATCCTGGATGCTCGAACAAAACCCCATCATGCCCCTGTGCTAACCCGGTATAACGGTATAACGGTGTAACGGTGTAACGGTGTAACGGTATATACGGTGAGTCTGCTCCGAAAAGTCCATGCAGCCAAGAATTAAAGCACGGAACAAAATTTTATTTGGTTTACCATATCCCGATAGCTATCGAGACCATTTGTAAGGGGGATTTAGAGGGTTAAAACAAAAGAGAAACCAAATAAAATTTTGTGGTCTCAAGAACAAATCACCAGCCCCTACTTTTAGGAGTAAACTCAAATATCAAATAATAAAGTAAAATCTCAATAGATACCCATACCGTCTCAACCTGCGAAGCACTCAACCACGAAGTCCGTATCCACGATAGTAATCAGGACGAGTTCTAACCTAGTGAGCCGTAGGCGAACGTTCTCAACTTTCTCAATTAGCAATGATTTCATCCGGAGCCATTGGCATACAGGGGAACAGTTTGGCTCACCAATCACTACGCTGCGCTCCGTGCTTAGCGATCCACGTCCCAAGCGAAGCTCAACCACGAAGTCCATATCCACGATAGTAATCGGGACAAGCTCAACCAAGGAGCCGAAGGCGAACGTCTCAACTTCTTCCACTAGCGAAGCGAATCAACTTCCTCAACTCTCCCAACTAAAGCTCATCCAATTCCGAAAATTTCATTTTCCCTTGCGCATAATACTTCCAAACAATGCTATACGGATAGATTCCTCTAGGTTTTTGTACGGGGTCATTGGGGAGTGAATGGAGAATTTTCTTGATTTCCCGGCGCTTGTGAATCAATTGCGGGATGCACGCATAAAAGGCAAAATGTGCCCGGATAATAGACCAAATCAACCGATAATGCCCCTGAAAAAGAAACAAGACCCCGGCTAGACCATCCATCAACAACCGCACGGGCAGTTTCCAAAGTAGATGGATGACTTTATCATTTTTGAAAAGCATTTTCAGGTTATTTCTAAAATTGAGATAAACCTTATTCGGGGTATTGTAGGACAAGGTGCCGCCGCCTAGATGATAGACGACTGACGATGGGATGGCTTTGATTTTGTAACCGGCTCGTTTGATTTGCCAGCACATATCTATCTCTTCGTTGTGTGCAAAGAAGGTGGCATCAAAACCTTTAAAATCCCAAAATAGCTTGGAGCGGATGACCATTGCCGCACCGGTCGCCCAAAAAATCTCTCGCTCATCATCATATTGCCCGTGGTCATCTTCCGTAATACCAAATACGCGACCCCGGCAAAAAGGATAACCCAAAAAGTCAATGTATCCACCCGAAGCACCGGCATATTCAAATTTATGGGGCTCCATGTCCGAGCGGATTTTAGGTTGACAAACGCTCAGTTCCGGATCTTTCATCGCTTCCATCAACGGTAACGTCCAATCTTCGGTGACACGCACATCCGAATTGAGCAAAATATAAATATCAGATGAGATAGATTTGAGCGCTTCATTATACCCCCCGGCAAAACCATAATTGATGGGCAGCTCAATGATTTGAATGCGGGGATGCTGTTCTTTGACGGATTTCAAAAAGTCCACAGAATCGTCGGTCGAGCCGTTGTCTGCAATCACAATGTCGATGGATTCAGGCGTAAAGGAAAGAACGGAAGGCAGGTAGGTCTTTAGGTGTTTAGTCCCATTATAATTGAGAATAACAACCGACGTAGATTGCTTGTTAATATCTTGATTGTCAAGGAGTTGTTTCGCCTTTTCTTGGTCTTTTTTCAATTGGTCTTTGAGTGCATCCAAATTAGCAAAGCGTTTATTCTTACGAATAAAACGAATAAAAAACAGGGTGATTTCCTGATCGTAAATATCCTGATTAAAATCAAAGATATGAACTTCTATCCTTTGTATAACGCCATCTACGGTCGGTCTGTTTCCGATATGAAGCATTCCTTTGTATAATTGCCCCATAACGGACACTTGTACGGCATAGACCCCGTCCCCGGGAATCAGCTTGTCTTGGTCGGAGACTTGGATGTTGGCCGTCGGAAATCCGAGTTGGTTACCGATTTTGTCGCCGCGAATGACATGTCCTGTGATTTGGTAGGGCCGGCGCAAAAAGGAATGTGCTTTATGGACTTCTCCGGCTTTTAAAGCCTTTCTGATTTGGGTGGAAGAGACCTTGATATTTTGGATTTCATTGGCCGGAATTTCTATGATTTGGATGTCCCGGGTCAGCTTGCGCAAAAGATGGATATCGCCCTTTCGGTCAGCACCAAATTGATGGTCATAGCCCAAAATAATCGACTTTGGCCGAAATTTCGCCACCAAAAAGTCCAAAATATAGGATTCAGCCGTTTTTTTTGCGAAAGCAGCATCAAAGGGGACGATCACCAGATGGCCAATCCCCAAATTTTCTAATGTCGCCGCTTTTTCCGAAAGCGTATGCAGCAATTCGACCTTTTGCTTACCAAAAAAATGCCGCGGGTGTGGATGAAAAGTGATGACTACAGATTCTCCGGCTTGTTCCTTGGCCGTTTGCAACAATTTTTGCAAAATAGACCGATGCCCGCCATGAACCCCATCAAATGAACCAACGGTAATGACCGCATTCCGAAAGGCCGGTAAAGCATCTATGTCTTTATGAATCTGCATAAGCCGCAAAAGTAGGGAAAATAATTGAGTATCAAGTCATCCAATAAGCTCTGTCAAGAGAATTACCATTCATATAAGCGACCCACCCAAATTAAAGCCCGGAGATTTTGAAAATCTACCGAAAAACTTAAACAAGCTTTCTACTTTACTGTTAACCCTTTTCAGAAAAAATCATAATATAATGGACAAGAATCGCATACTTCAGGCTTTGAGCCGGGTAAGAGACCCACTTTCAGGAAGGGGCATCGTAGAGCAGAATCTAATCAAGTCTTTGACTGTGGACGCATCCAAGGTGCATTTGGTCTTGCAGATAGGGGATTTGAACATGGACAAAAAGAATGAACTCAACTTTGCCGCCATCGGCGCCATTCAGGAAGTTTATCCGGAAGCCGTTGTGAACTTGCATTTGGTCGTGGCGACTTCTAATGTCAAGTATCCCCACCTAAAAAATATAGTGGCCGTAGCCAGTGGGAAAGGAGGCGTAGGTAAATCCACCGTTGCAGTTAACTTGGCCATCGCCTTGAAGAATCAAGGTTATTCTGTGGGGATTTTGGATGCGGATGTCTATGGCCCATCGATTCCTATTATGTTGGGATTGAAAGGCAAAAAGCCGATGATTCAAGACGTACACGGCAAGCCGATGATGATTCCTTTAGAAGGTCATGGTATTCCGGTGATGTCTTTGGGTTTTATTATTGAGCCGGAGCAAGCCGTCGTTTTGCGCGGGCCTAAGTTATCGACCATTGTCAGCCAATTCTTTAATGAATGTCTCTGGCCGGAGTTGGATTATCTCATTGTTGATCTCCCACCGGGTACGGGGGACGTGCAGTTGACCCTAGTCCAAACGGCGCCTGTAACAGGTGTAGTCATGGTGACGACGCCACAAGAAGTTGCCGTAGCGGATGCTTTGAAAGGCATGAATATGTTCCGCTTAGATAGTGTTAATGTGCCTATCTTGGGCGTTGTCGAAAATATGTCTTGGTTTACTCCCAAAGAGCTTCCGGATAACAAATATTTCATCTTTGGCAAAGGAGGCGGGACACAACTGGCTCAAATGGGTGAGACCGAATTATTGGGCCAAATACCTATCGTTATGGGTATCCGGGAAGGCGGAGATGCCGGTGTGCCCGCTGCTTTGACGGACGAAATGCGGATGCCTTTTGATCAACTGGCTAGCCGTCTGACCCATGCGGTTGAAAATAGGGTAGAGACCAAAGCGCCTACTACGGTGGTGAATATTACGGAACGGTAATCGGGTTTTGGGTAGTGACGCTTTTTGGCTGCTGCTTGGAGTGGTGAGTCATTACCTTTTATGCTTTTTTTGTTGCTTGTGGAGCCAATTAGCTTTGGTTTTTGCTTGGGGCTTGCAACTGAAGTTGGCAAGGCCATTAAGGGGACAGTGGCTATCGACCAACTTTTTTCCAAAAAACTTGTTATAAGACTGATAATTGTAGGAAATCATTAAAACATAACTGTTTAGGTATCCACTATTTTTTGCCTTAAAGTAGGAGCACCAAAGCAGTTACCATAAAACAAGCGAAAATCTATGTCATTTAGCGACAAAGAAGAACTATTAGCCCGCATCGAAAAGGCCATGGATAGTGTCCGTCCCCACTTGATTGCGGATGGAGGCAATGTCGAAGTGGTCGAATTACAGGATGATGGGGTCTTGGTCGTTCGCTACACCGGAGCTTGTTTGACTTGTGGGATGAAAGATTGGACTTTGAAAGGGGGAATTAGCCGGGCGGTCATA
>JALVCY010000248.1 GCA_027009605.1 Saprospiraceae bacterium | reverse complement strand
TGGATTGATTATAGCCAATCCTACTTTAAGATTCCGGTCGCAGAAGATGGGATTTACCGCCTGAATGGTAGTGATTTGGCGGCTGCCGGCATTCCGGTCTCCACGGTTAATGCCAATCAATATCGCCTTTTTTATTTGGGGCAAGAACTGCCTATTTACGTAAGTACGACCGGAAATTTGTCGAATTCAGACTACATTAGCTTCGTCGGGAAGAAAAACCGGACGGGGAATTGCTTGATTATTTGTTAGTCTCGTTATAATCAATTGTGTATCAATGTATTATGAAAAAAAGTTTTAAATGAATGCAAGATTTTTCCAAACATTATAAGTCCTTTACGAATATTCAATTACTGGAAATTCTAAATAACCCAACTGATTATTTAGAAGATGCCGTCATTGCTGCAAAAGCAGAGTTTGAATCAAGACAGATTTCCGAAGAAGATTTGGCAAGCGCAGTACAATTTTTAGATGATAAAGCGGAGAAAAAAAAATCTAAGAAAATGTCTTTTGGTTTAAAATCAGTGAATTATTCCATCCATCCGCCGGATCTTCTTGACTCTTCTTTGGTGGAGGAACAGGAAGTAGTAGATAGACCTACCTTGGAAAAACTAATATTAGGGGTCGTAGGCATTTGTTTACTTCAATCGGCTTTTGGGTTCTATGGACTGTATAGAATCTATAGAATTGGAGTTTTAAGTTGGTATGACTCTATTGTTGCAATGGTTAGTGTGGTCATCATTTTGGTGATGCTTATTCCTACTTATATGTTTTTAAATGAAAGCCGAAAGGGGTGGAGTATTTTGACGGTTATGTATTTAGGGTCTATGATGGTGACGGTAGTGGAATTATTTTGGCGTGTTTGGTCGCAATTATATTATATAGGTAATTTGGGAACTATTGGGCTGTATTGGGAATCTATCGCAGGAATTATCCTTGGGGCTATGGTTCTTTGGGCATTGCTTCACCCTATTGTGTTGCGTCATTACGCTGTTAATACATCTCTTAAACTTAAGATTATTGGTTGGACGGTTGGAGTGGTCGGATTGTATTTATTGGTTAAATATTACGGGATTTTTAGTACCATGTATTTTTAGACCCTAATTATCCCAAAAAACAATTATCTTTACTTGCCGTTTTTAAATAAAAACTCCATGCATAAGTTCATTACCCTTTTTGCATTTATTGTTTTTCCATTCTTTTTATCCGCCCAGATGGTCGTTGGGGCGGATACACTTTATGGCAACGAATGGATTGATTATAGCCAATCCTACTTTAAGATTCCGGTCGCAGAAGATGGGATTTACCGCCTGAATGGTAGTGATTTGGCGGCTGCCGGCATACCGGTCTCTACGGTTAATGCCAACCAATACCGCCTTTTTTATTTGGGGCAAGAAGTGCCTATTTATGTCAGTACGACCGGAAATTTGTCGAATTCAGACTACATTAGCTTCGTTGGGAAGAAAAACCGGACGGAGTTGGAAGCCTTCCTGTTTCCCAATCCTTCTGACATGCTGAATCCCGAATTTAGCCTGTTTACCGACACTTCTGCCTATTTTTTGACCTGGACAAGTGATGCGTCCAATATGCGTTTTGCGCAAGCAGCCAATGATACCACCAATCATCCTGCCCCGACTCCTTATTTTTTGCGCAAGCTGGAGAAAAACTTTACCGATTATTGGGCGAAAAAAGAAGGGGGGAGTGGTAGTAAATTCTCGCATTTTGATATGGCCGAAGGCTTTGCCACCCACTTGAAAACCACTCAAAGTCAGACTTTTTCACCGGTAGCCCCTTATCTCTCGGGGCCGGATGCCAAATTGACCGTCCATTACGCAGGCCGCGGAGCCGATCACCATCAAGAAATACGGATAAATAACAATTTAATTACAACAGATGAATACAATGGTTGGGAAGCCCGGCATTTGACTTTTGATGTAGCGGCTTCGGCGTTGTCGTCCAATGTAAGTTTCAAAATGAAGGGCTTGGTGAATGCCGATAATAAAGTGGATCGTTCGAGATTATCTTTATTGACGTTGACCTATCCGCAAGCATTTGATTTTGAAGGGCAAAGTCAGTATGTTTTTGAATTGCCCGCTACATCTGATCAATATTTGGAGATTACCAATTTTGATTTGACTTTGGGCACGCCCATTCTATACGATTATGCCAATAATCAACGATTTGAAGCGAAGATGAAGGGGAGTATTGCGACTTTTATGCTTCCGCAAATGGCTAATACGCATAAACTGGTGCTAGTTGCCGGCGATCAAAGCTTGGCTTCGGTGAGTTTGAAACCTGTTCAGTTTGTGGATTATGCTTCCGCAAATAGTGATTATTTGATGATTACCAATAGCCGGTTGATGGATGACGGCAACGGGCACAATTACGTGCAAGACTATGCCGATTATCGAGCGAGTGCCGCCGGTGGGAGTTATAACCCGTTGATTGTCAATATCCAACAAGTCTATGACCAATTTGGATACGGAATCCAACGCAATCCCATCGGCATCCGGAATATGGCACAATGGGCCGTCCGGCATTGGGACAAAGCCCGGTTTTTGTACCTAATCGGTAAAGGACGGACTTACGACAAGATAAGAAGTGCCGCTGCTTTGGCAGAAGCACAATCCACGATGCTTGTACCGACTTTTGGGAGTCCGGGTGGGGATAATTTGTTGGTGACTAGTAATTATGATGGGGCGCCTCGGTTGGCTGTGGGGCGGTTGGCGGCGGTAAGTGGACAAGAAGTTGGCATATTCTTGGAAAAAGTAAAATCGTTGGAGTACAATCAACAACATGGAAGTCAGACGGTAGCAGAGCAGTCTTGGAAAAAACGAGTCATCCATTTAGGGGGCGGATCGGATGCGGCTTTGCAGGCAGATATTAAGAATAAATTGAAGGGACTTGAAAATGTGATAACCAATAATTTGTATGGAGCAGATGTTTCGTCTTTCTTTCGGGCAGGTACTGATCCTGTCCAAGAATCTAACTCGGAGAGAATTTTTAATTTAATAAATGATGGCGTAAGTTTAATCACTTTTTTTGGTCACTCCTCTACGGGTACTTTAGATTTGGATATTGATAACCCGGAGAAATATGAAAATTCAGGTAAGTTTCCATTAGTAATCTCAATGGGTTGTTACTCCGGAAATATTTTTTCGGAAGGCTCCGGTATTTCGGAACGGTTTGTTTTTTATGAAGATAAAGCTGCGATTGGGGTATTGGCTTCATCGGGAGTTGGATATGTGTCTGCCTTAAATCAATTTGTAACCAAATTCTATGATTATATAGGTGGTGATTATTATGGCAAGAGCATTGGCGAAATCCTTCAGGTCATAAAAAATGATTATAAAAATTCCAGTTCAGGTACGGGTTTGTTGAGAGATCAATATACGCTTCATGGAGATCCGGCTGTTAGATTGAATTTTTCGGAAGGACCTGATTATATAGTGGGACAGGATGTTGAGTTTTTGCCACAAGTAATTGATAATCAATTGGATAGCTTTGCGGTTCAATTTAGCGTACTGAATTTGGGGAAGGGGATAGAAGACAGTCTTGAAGTAGTAGTTCGGCATGCTTTTCCGGACGGACAGACAGAAAGAGTTAATCACATAAAGATTGCAGCTCCAAAATTTGAACAGAAGTTATTGCTAAAATTTGCTAATCCGGGCAGGGAAGGAGTGGGTAAAAATAAGATTTTTATTACAGTGGATCAGAATAATTTGATAGATGAATGGCCGTCTCCATCCGCTGAAATG
>JALVCY010000247.1 GCA_027009605.1 Saprospiraceae bacterium | reverse complement strand
TTTCTTTGGGTTTTTACTTCATTATTCGATATTCGGCATTCTGCATTCGTTATTCTGCTGGTTGAAGAAGTTGAAAGAGTTGATTCGCTGCGCTAGTTGATTCACTCGCAGGCTGCGCTAGTTGAAGATGGATGGGTATTTTTCCACAAAAGGGGACAAAGTCCAACTGGGTCTTAAAATTCCGGTAGGCAATGGTTTAAATAAATCAAATCTCCAATTCCCCAATAAATTCCGTCAGTAACTCCATTAATTCCTTGGGTTTTTCGGCATGTAGCCAATGGCCGGCTTCAGCGATGATGCTTAACTTTGCGTTAGGAAAATACATCCGAATCGCTTCCATATCTTTCTGTTGAATATAGTCTGATCGCCCTCCCTTGACAAATAATACGCTTCCGAAAAAACGCTTGGCAGGGCAAGCAGCCTCATTAATAGACTCATAAGCCCGATGAATCGCCTCCAAATTCATCTTCCATCGAAATCGCTTGACTCCTTCTCGAGCTAGGTTCTTCATTAAAAACTGGACAATCGCCGGTCTAGGAATTTTTTGCGCAAGCTTATCAGCTATCTCCGACCGAGTCCATTCTTGGTTCAAGTCAATGGATTTCAGCGCCTGAAAAATCGGAGTATGCACGGGCGCATAAGCTCTAGGGGCAATATCCAACACGGTCAAGGAATTCGTCCGCTCCGGATGAGTAAGAGCCAAATTCATCGCCACCTTCCCCCCCATTGAATGACCGACCCAATGTGCCTTTTGGAGTCCCTGTGCATCCATAAAATAAATCAAATCTGCGACCATCAAGTCATAATTCATCTCCTCCGAGTGACATGACTTACCATGATTGCGCTGATCCACCACAAAAACTTGATAGTGATGCCCCAATTGACGTGCAAAACTGCTCCAATTATCCAACATCCCAAACAAGCCATGCAGGATGATGACGATGCTTCCTTCCTCCCCGTACTTCTTATAGTTTAGGTCACAAACAAGCGGCATCGGCTCCTAGTTATAGTTGGCATTAAAGAAGTCTTCATAGCCCACCAAACTTTTCTGGCGCAAAATCTGGCGATAATTGCCCTGCGAGACCGGAAAGATTTTAGCATCTTTGATGGCGTTCAAGACTTCCGGATCTGTCGAGATATTGCGATAATAGTCCATGGCTTTCTTCTTGCCCCTGAACTTTCTCACTACAATTATTGGATTTTTGACATTGGAACCCAAGTAAATATTGGAAACCCTAAACTGCTGTAGGCGATAATTCTTTTTATCAAAATTGGACACGGCGTTTTTCACATCATTCACGACCACCTTGTCGGCATCCAGCAAAATCAAGATAAAGTGCATCCGGTTTTCTTCTAATTTGAATAAACTCTTGGTCTCCTTGGAAGCTTTACCGACACTGCCGACACCACCGCCTACATTTTCTCCCAACACACGCAAGATCTCCTTTGCCCGCTTTTCTTCAGCTGTATTTTTATACTTGGCTACGACTTGCTTTAAGCCATCAATATAGGCTTTTCGACCATTCGTGGCACCGCCAACCATGGCACTCAACAAGGAAAATTTGGCTTGAAGCGGATTCTCTTTGCCAAACAATTTGTTCACCTGCCCTAATCTTTTCTGTGCTTCTTGATAGTTTTCTGACTGATACAAGGCATAAGTTTGGTCAAAATAATTTCCCAGCTTATTTTTTTCAGCCTTCAAAGTGTTGAGATAATTGGGGTCTTGTAATACTCGTGCATAGGTTGAATTCGGATATTTTTGGATGATTAGGTCATAATACTTCTGCTTTTTATCCGAAAGGCTCAAGTCCGAGCTTCCCAAATAAGCATAATAATATCCATCCAATTCGTTCCGGGTAGAATCCGGAAAACGCTGCATCATTTCCTCCAATACATCCAAAGAGCGCTGTGGTTCTTCCAAACGATCTCGATACAAGACACCTAAATCAAACATCGCTTGATAGATGCTGGAATAGGCTTTCTGTTTTCGAGTGGGAGAATTGGGCAATTTAGATAGGATTTTGTTAATCTCTTCATCCGAAAACGCATCTTCTTCACCGGCGCTACTCACGTCATCTATCTCAGCGACATCCTGACTTGCCGAGCGCCTCCAGTTATCTCTAAGCGGGCGGTCACCCCATTCTTTCTCAAACAATCGCTTGCCTTTTTTGACTTTGGCCGGATCGTAGGCAAAGAAGGTACTCTTCAGATTAGGAATCGCCCCTTGCCGTTTGCCGGCAGCATTGGCTGCTTTTGCATCCAACTCTGCTTGGGCTTTAGCGGAAGCGAGTTGGCGTTCTTCTAAGATTTTGATGGCCAATGCTCGTTGTTTTTCTTCCGGCAAACCGGCGACTTGTAATAAACTATCTTGATCCTGTATCAAAATCAAATTGGCTGCAATACCGGCTAGGTTGCTACTGTATTTGGAGACTTTGGCATAGCGTTCATCCGATTTATCCATGGCTGACAAAGCACTATCGTAATATTTTTTTGCATTCACAAAATCGGCTTTCGCAAAATAATACTCCGCCAACATCAAGCTGGACTCTGCAATCTGAGATTTATTACCGGTATTATTTTCGATGGATTTTTCAAGAGCCGCCACGCCTTTTTCTTCGTCTCCCTGCTTCATATATAGTTTGGCCAAGGTAAAATAGAGCTGATCCTTGTAGTCCTTATTTTTAGGGTCTTTTAGCAATTTTTCAAGTTGACTGATGGCTTGATCGGCGGTACTATTGCCTGACATCCAAGCATTGATGGCTTGGTTCATCTTTGCAGAAAACGACATTTCGTAGCTCGGTTTATATTTAACCACCGTAGCAAAAGCTTCTGCCGCTTCTTTTTCTTGATGATTTTTTTGGTACAACTGCCCAAGGATATAGACCAACCGGACTTTATCTTTTCGTTTTTTATACAAGCTTACGGCATTTTCCAAAGCCGGAATAGCTTCCTTATACTTTTTCTGTTTGATCAACATATCCGCCTTCGCCTTGGCGATTTCCGGCTTCAAATAGCTGAATGTCTTTGGGCTTTGCTCCAGACGTCTAAGGATGTAGGCCGCATCGTCATACATCTTTCGCTGGATATAATTTCGCGCCAGCCAAACTTGACCTTCTTGATAGGCCGGTTTGTGTTTGAGTGGGCCATAAGTTTCTTCTTGCTCAAAGATAACCGGGACGTCCTCGTCTTTCTTTTTCTTCTTTTTCCGAGACTTCTCTTTATATTGATCGACCTGTTTCTCTGCTTCTTTTTTAGTTTTTTCGGCTTTTGGGTCGGTATTTTCTTGATTTTGGAGTTCTTTGGCTTTCTTTTTCTTCAGATATTTTTCGCGCATTTCCTTTTTGGAAAGCTTCTTTTTCTTCTTTTTGGAAGATTTTTTCTTAGTGGATTTCTTTTTTTTGTGCTTTTTATGCTTCTTTTTTCTATGTTTTTTGTGTTTTTTCTTTTTATGCTTCTTTTTACTCGCTTTTTTGCGTTTTCTGGCTCTCAATTTCTTTTTGGCCATCGCCGCCGGACTAAACTCTTCGGCTAGATACAGGAAAGTTTGTTCAGCCGTCTCATAATCTTTCTTCAAAAACTGAGATTTACCGATATTGAGATAGCAATCGTCCACCCATTTACTAGGCCGATGCAAGGTAATCACGACAGAAGATTTCTTGATGGCTTCATCCAAATCGGCAAAGACCATCTTGGCATTGGGCACTTCCGAATAGGTATAAACATCTAAGACTTGATTATAATTATCCTGATGAACGTCATT
>JALVCY010000246.1 GCA_027009605.1 Saprospiraceae bacterium | reverse complement strand
CACAAGGGCGTAAAAAACTAAATTTTTCCAAATGGGATGCTTATACGCCTGAATTGCAAAAAGTTCTCCTGCTCGTCGCCGTGGAACAAATGGAAAATAACGCCATGCCGGTAAGCGGTGTTTTCTTTGTGGATGATACGCTTGCGCCAATGGATAAACAATTGCTGATGCAGTGGCTGGCGCAGGAGGCGGAAGCGGGGATGTGAGTGTTTTACTTGATTATTTGATATTCTGTTGGTTGTTTTAGTTGAGAAAGTTGAAGAAGTTGATTCGCTGCGTTAGTTGAGAAAGTTGAGACGTTCGCCTACGGCTCTCTTGGTTGAGAACTCGTCCTACGGACTTCGTGGTTGAGAGCTTCGCAGGTTGAGATGGTTGGTTTTTTGTATGGGATTTTATTTTATTATATGATATTTGGGATTCTGTATTTGATATAGTTGTAAGATTTTTTAGCCGCCTAGCCGTTAGACCGTTATACCGCTAAACCGTTACACCGTTATACCGTTAGTTGGTTGAGTGCTTCGCTGGTTGAGAATGGGGCGGGGGGCAAAAAAAAAGACCCTACTAATAAAGTAAGGTCGATTTTTTTTGGAATCAAGAAGAAATTATTGCTTCCTGATATTGTTTTGAATTCTAATCTCATCTTCAATAGACTCATACTTGCCGGAAAGTTTTCTAGCAAGAAACTTGGTTGTACTGGTACTGACCTCCGAAGTCTTACCTAAAACGGCAATGCCAAATTGGATGTCACCGGGGTGAATACTACCAATTCTGTAATGAATGCTAACTTGCCAGACGTCAAAAGTATCCATAACTAAAGCGAGTACGTCATCTAGTTCCTGTCGAGCTATAGTCGCTTGCGCAATTTGTGCTTCTTCGGAAGAATGAACATTGGCCATAACTTCGGATTTACCGGCATAGGAGCAAATGATACCTCCTTTATGGTTAGTTACTTGTTTTACAACTTCATCGAGATTGATTGGCTTTGGGGTCAATGTAATCTGCGAATGTGTTTGGATCATTGTGTTGAAATTAAGTTAAATGTGGACTTTATATTGTTAGAACAGCACTCTAACGTAAAGAAAAGCAATTGTGTTTGGAAAATCTTGGGGATATTTAAACGAAAGTACAAGTTAATTTTGGAAAGTGCAAAGTCAACCTGATAAATAGTTTATTGGGGGATGTATAAAGCATTGATTTACATCCTGTTGGTGTGTAATGGCTTTTGAAAAAAAAGTGCCCGGAGCGGGACTTGAACCCGCACGACCGTGAAGTCACAGGATTTTAAGTCCTGCGTGTCTACCAATTCCACCATCCGGGCCTATTTTTACACCTTGGATTGTTTATCCTAGTGTTTGCTGCTAAAATACTTGTTTAGCAAAGCCACAACTACTTTTTTTGTGAATAGTCACAAAAAAGACCTTCTCGAAAGAAGGTCTCTGAGCGAATGACGAGACTCGAACCCGCGACCCCGACCTTGGCAAGGTCGTGCTCTACCAACTGAGCTACATTCGCATTTCCCAAAAAAGAACTTCTTCTTTTTCCAAATGGGATTGCAAAGGTAATGATTCTTTAATGTTAGTTGCAAACTTTTTTGCAAATTTTTTTAATTTTTTTTACCCGCAAGGGAATCTATCCACTCCTACAACCATCAAAGATCAAAGGCCTATTTTTTTCCTAATAAGGATTTCTTGTGCTTTTGGATTTCGTTCTTGCGTTTGTAATAGTAATAGGTTTCTATTTGAGCACGAATCGGCAAATCGGTGTCCGTACTCTTATAGGTATCAGATCCGTTGTCGTCCAAAACTCTGGCCTTGATGTTGTCTGACCATTGGATTCTCAGGTAGTCCTTGATTTCATGCTTAAGCGTAGGGTCTAGGATGGGAAATGCAGTTTCGACCCTTCCGGAAAGATTGCGGTACATCAAGTCGGCAGAAGATAAATAAATCAAGTCTTCCCCATCGTGATAAAATCTAAATACCCGGCTATGCTCCAAAAAACGATCTACTATGCTGATTCCTTCGATTTTGTCGCTTACCTTGGGGATTCCCGGCACTAAGCAGCAAATCCCCCGAATGATTAGTTTGATTTTTACACCTGCTTCACTGGCTTCATAGAGTTTTTGGATGATGGCCGGGTCTTGCAAGCTGTTGCTTTTGAGGGTTATTTTTGCTTTTTTGCCCATTTTGGCCTGCCGGGTCTCGAAGTCGATTAGGTCTTCCAAGGTGCTCCGTAAATTGAATTGCCCAACCAATAAGTGCTTGAATTCATGGGGCGGCTTTTTAAAATTCTCCAAATAGTAAAAGACTCCGGCCGCCTCCTTTGTCAACCGCTTGTCCGCCGTAAATAACCCGAAATCACTATATATTTTGGCAGTTCCTTCGTGAAAATTGCCCGTACTGAAGTAGGAGTATAGCACCGGTTCGCCGTCTTCCAGTCTTCTGAAAAGGGCTAGTTTGGAGTGCACTTTAAGGCCGGGGAAGCTATAAATGACGCGGACGCCGGCTTTTTCCAGTTTATCGCCCCATTCCAGATTGTTTTTTTCATCAAACCTGGCTTTCACTTCAATAAAGGCCGTCACCTGCTTACCTGCTTTAACGGCATCCATCAAGGCCTGTTGGATGCGTGACTTTTTGGCTGTGCGGTACTGGATTATTTTAATGTGTGTAATATCCGGGTCTTTGGCGGCTTCTTCAAATAGCCGGATGACACTTTCGTAAGAATTGTATGGGAAATTGACCAAATGATCTTTTTCCTTGAAGGCAGAGAAGATATCTTTGGCTTTTTCTAATGGCGGATAGGGCAAGGGGCGGAGTGGGCGATATTTTAGGTCATCTCTCCCAAAATCGGGAAAGCTAAAGAAGTCAAAGTTATTATGATACCGGCCTTCCGGCAAAAGGTCGAGCTTTTCCATGCCAAAGGTTTCGGACAAAAAGTGTAAGAAATGCTTGGGCATATTGCGGTCATAGACCAATCTGGAAGCCGGGCCTACATTTCGTTTGGACAGACTGTCTCTGATTTTAGCAATCAAATCCCCCGAAAACTCATCATCTATATAGAGCTCGGCATCCCGGGTTAGTTTGATGCTGTAGGTGTCAATTACATCATATCCGGGAAACATCCAGCTGACGCTTTGGCGCACGATGTCATCCAGTAAGATGAGACAATTGTTTTTGCCTTTTGAAGGCAAATGTATAAATCTTGGGACTTCTCCGGAAGGGATATTGACTAAGGCATATTGAGTAGGAGATGTCGGCTTGTTTTTTTCTTTGAGCATAATGGCCAAATAGAGAGACGCATTGTTCAAGAAGGGGCGAATCTTGTTTTTGACCAACAAAACAGGCTGGATAAAGGGCAGGAGCTTGGAGTGGAAATAGTTTTCGATAAAGGCCATTTGTTCTTTATTCAAGTCCAGACGCCTTAAGATATTGATTTTTTGCTTGCGCAATTCGGGGATAGTGGCGTTGAAAATACGGCTAAACTCTTCTTGTTGTTCATTGACGATGACATGGATTTGTTTTAAGGTCTCCTTGGGGTCAAAGCCCAGCTCTTTCTTGGTTTTTTTGCCAATCCGGATCAAATTACGCATTTGCCCAATCCGCACCTTAAAATATTCGTCCAAATTAGATGAAAATATCGCCAAAAACTGGATACGGCTAAGCAGAGGGACGGATTTGTCCTTAGCTTCTTGCAAGACACGGTTGTTGAAATGGAGCCAACTAATGTCTCGATGTAGATAGGGGTACTGCTTCGCAGACTTATTCATAAGG
>JALVCY010000245.1 GCA_027009605.1 Saprospiraceae bacterium | reverse complement strand
TTTGGCAGAAAATACTCTGACATCATCATAAAATCCGGGAATCGTAATATGGTTGTTTTCATCGTGCAACTGGGCAATCATCTTCGCCAAAATATTAATCGGATTGGCGACCGCTCCGCCATAGACGCCGGAATGTAAATCTCGATTGGGCCCGGTGACTTCTACTTCAACATAGGATAAGCCCCGCAGTCCCACGGTAATGGAAGGCGTCGTATTGGATAAGATAGAAGTATCCGAAATCAAAATGACATCACAAGCCAGCATCTTTTTATTGGCTTTGCAGAAATCACCCAAGTGAATGGAGCCGACTTCTTCCTCGCCTTCAATCATAAATTTGACATTACAAGCGAGTTCTTTCGTGGCAATCATGGCCTTGACGGCTTGGATGTGCATCAAGAATTGGCCTTTGTCATCGGCTGCTCCACGGGCAAAAATAGCACCTTGGGGATGGGTCTTAGTCTCTTTGATGGTTGGTTCAAAGGGGGGCGTGTCCCAGAGCTCAACCGGATCAGCCGGCTGGACATCGTAATGTCCATAAATCAAGACGGTAGGGAGTTTTTTATCCAAGATTCGTTCACCATAGACGATGGGATGCCCCTTGGTTTTGTGGACTTTGACTTTGCGCAAGCCGGCTCCTTTGAGCAAATTAGCCGTGGCGTTGGCCGCCGCAATCATATCCTTTTTGAAATGCGGATCCGCACTGACAGAAGGAATACTCAATAGCATTTTCAAATCTTCCAAAAACGCTTCTTTATGTTCTTGGATATAAGTTTGGGTGGTGTTCATGATGTTTGGTTTATTTGTTTGGAGATTTTGTTCAATCGTTCAACTGTTCAACTGTTCAATTGAAAGCACTGATAATCAACATGTTGGCGTTCAATTTGTCCTTCGGACGTTCAATTTGCCCTTCGGGCGTTCAATTTGCCCTTCGGGCGTTCAATTTGCCCTTCGGACGTTCAATATGTGCTTCGCACGTTCAAATTGCCCTTCGGGCGTTCAAGGGTACGATTTCTTGGCTGCCTACCCGTTAAACCGTTAAACCGTTGAGTCCGCTCCGAAAAGTCCACTCTGCCAGAAATCAAAGCACGGAACAAAATTTTATTTGGTTACCGTACGGTTTCCTTTTCGGAAAGGGAAACCTGTGGAAGGGTTATTATAAAGAAACCAAATAAAATTTTGTGGGCTCAAGAGCAAACCACTACATCCTACTTTTCGGAGTAAACTCAGCGTTACACCGTTAAACCGTTACACTCTCATGGCTGCCTACCTTTCACCTTTGACCCTTCACCCTTGACCTTTAATGGCGTTCAATGGGAACACTCTCTTAGCTGCCTACCTTTCACCCTTCACCCTTCACCTTTTACCTTTAACGGTACGTTCTCTTAGCTGCCTACCTTTCACCTTTGACCCTTCACCCTTGACCTTTAATTACCCATGACCTTTAATTCAAAACGGCATCCCATCTTTCAGAGAAATCAAAAAATGCTGCAAAAACTCAGGCTTAATCAAAATCGTAAACAAAAAGCCAAAAACAGCCCCGTAAAAGTGGGCGTCGTGACCGATATTTCCCCGGTTTTGTTTGGCAGCCCAAGACGAATAGGCCAAGTAAAGTATAGCCCCAATAATCGCAGGAATAGGCACAATGCCATACAAGCGCAAGATGTTCCAAGGTTCAAAAACCACAAAGGCCAGCATCACACCGGAGACCCCGCCGGATGCCCCGATGGCACGATAACTTGGATCGTTTTTGTACTTGTAAAAGGATGGAATATCTCCCAAAATGACTGCACCTAAGTACATGGCTAAGTAGAGCAGGCCTCCTGTTTGCTGCCCAAAACCGGCCTTGTACCATAGCTCAACGGCATTGCCAAATTGGTACAACACAAACATATTAATTCCTAAGTGCATCCAATCTGCATGGATAAATCCGGAGCTAATAAAGCGGTAATAATCTTTTTCCCGATGCTCTATATAAGGTGAGTGTAGTAGCTTCGCAAATAACTCCCGATTATTAAAAGCACCCATTGAAATGAGTACTGTCAACCCTACAATGATATTGGTAACCGTCATGATTTTGTTTTAGGGTGGCGAAAATAGGCTATTTTTGGGAGAGTGAGCTGTTTTTGGGGACTTTTTTTTATTGTTGGTTGGCGCTATCTGTAACGGCGACTTCAGTCGCCAAGTTAAATAGACTGTAACGGCGACTTCAGTCGCCAAGTTAATAGACTGTAACGGCGACTTCAGTCGCCAAGTTCAATAGATAAAAAGAAGCCGGGATTTAAGACTTGAATTGAAAGCGTTGACCGCTGCGCTGTTGAATGCTTTGCGTTGAATTGCAGCGCTGTGAAAGAGCCAAACGCTATCTATTGGCTATACTAAATGGGGCTAAAGCCCCTATTAATTTTTGCTTCCGGTCCGTTAAAAATTTTGTTCCGGGCGTAGGGTCACTTCAAAAAAGAAGAATAAACGGCGGCATGTAATTTAGGCCGGATATTCAGTGTGTATAGTTTTCGATTATTACGAGTCGGATACACCCGGTTAGATAGGAAGATGAGAAGTAAGTCATTCTCCGGATCCGCCCATATCAAAGTGCCGGTATAGCCGGAGTGCCCAAAAAGAGATGCCGGAGCCGCTTCCGCATAACTGGCTTTGTCCGGATCAAATTCGATGAGCGGCTTGTCAAAACCGAGCCCCCGATGATTGCCTTCCGCACAATATTGGCATTTGGTAAATTCTTCGATGACTTCCGGCTTGATGAATTGATGGCCGCCGTAAGTGCCTTTGTTGAGATACATTTGCCAGAGTTTGGCCATGTCGTTGGCTGTACCAAATAGGCCGGCATTGCCATTGACACCGCCCATCATGATGGCGCCTTCGTCGTGTACCGTGCCTTGGATTTGTTGCATGCGAAAGAAGGTATCTCTTTCGGTGGGTATGATTCGGTCTTTAGGAAAGAATCTTAAAGGGTTGAAGGTCAATGTGTTAGCACCTAGTGGTTTATATATTTTAGACTTTAGAAAATGCTCGAATTCATCACCGGTTTGATTTTCGACGATGGTGGGGAAGATGTAGAAAGCCAAGCCGCTGTATTTGTATCCGGGCTCGGGGTTGAGCGGGGATTTGGCGATGGCTCTAAATATTTTTCTTTTGTAGTGTCTGTGCAGCCAGAGATGGTCGGTGATTTTGATGGGGAAGCGTTTGGATGGGTGGTCTTTGAAGGTAAACCACTTGAATCTCCAACCATTTCTTTTGGGATGCTTGCGCAAAGCGTTTTGCCAATAGGGAATCCAAGGTTTTAGGCGGGCATTGTGTGCCAAAACGGAGCGCCAAGTAAGGTTGGCTTTGTTGGTTCTTTTAAATTTGGGCCAGAGCTTTTTTAGGGGCTCGTCCAGATTGAATTTGCCTTCTCCATTGAGAATCATTAAAGCGGGAAGCGCAGCAGATACCTTGGTCACTGAAGCCATGTCATAAATGTCGTCCGGACGTATCGGCCTTTTTCTATCGTAAGTAGCCGTCCCAAAAGTCTGATGATAGACCACTTTCCCATGACGGGCAATGAGCACTTGGGCGCCGGGATAGGCTTTATTTTTGAGTCCGAATTCGACAATTTCTTTGATTTTTTGGTCTAGGATATTGTGATCCATTTTTACGGCTTCGGGAGGGGCGTAGCCGAGTCGGAAGGGAGACTTGACAGGTACAGCCGGATTGGGCATAGCCGGCAAGCGAATGACTCCGCCAAAAATAAATTGTCCGATTAATGAGTAAGAATAT
>JALVCY010000244.1 GCA_027009605.1 Saprospiraceae bacterium | reverse complement strand
GACCAAAGACCAAAAGCGCCACCGGCGCGCCCCAAAGGCAAAAAAAAGCACCATATATTTCTCCAGCTCAAAAATAATGAATAGTTTTGTCTTTCGAGAAGAAAGCACACATGAAAATACAAATTAAAGAAGTTCATTCGTCCGCTGACCTCAATGCTTTTATTAAGTTTCAATTTAAGCATTATGCAGGCAATAAATACTGGGTGCCCCCCCTTATCCGGGACGAAAAACAATATTTATCTAAGCGCAACCCCGTACTCAAACATGGGGAAATGCAACTTATCCTAGCCTATTTCAACGGTAAAATTGTCGGTCGTGCTGCCGCCATCATCAATCATCGGGAAAATGAAACCTTAAACGTCAAGCACGCTCGCTTCGGCTGGCTTGAATTTATCAACAAGATAGACGTCTCCAAAGCCCTTTTCAAGTACCTGGAAGATTGGGCCAAAGCCCGGGGCATGACCGCCATCAAAGGCCCTTTTGGCTTTACCAATTTTGACAAAGCCGGTATGCTGTACGAAGGTTTTGACCAACTGAGCACCATGGCCACCATCTATAATCACAGCTATTATCCCAAGCATTTGGAGTCGCTCGGTTACAAAAAACTAGCTGATTGGTTTGAATTTTGGGCGGAAGTCCCCAAAGAAACTCCGGAAAAGATCACCCAACTATCCAAAGTCATTTATGAGCGCTACGGTCTGCGTGACCTTCCGGTAAAAAAGAAAAAGGACATCCATTTGTTGCTCAACCAGTTTTTCCCTTTGGTCGAAAAGGCTTATGCTGAGATAGAAGGTTTTGTCCCTTTTACGCCGGAGCAGATAGATTTTTACAAAAAGCGGTTTTCCAGGTTTGTCAATCCCAATTTGACCAAGTTTGTCGCCGATAGTGAAGGCCGGCTCATTGCTTTTGGCATTTCAATGCCTTCCTTTTCCAAAGCCCTACAAAAAGCAAATGGAAAGCTATTTCCTTTCGGAATATTTGCCATTCATAAGGCCTTACGGAAAAATGATAAAGCAGACTTGTACTTAATCGGTGTCCATCCGGATTGGCAAGGAAAAGGAATCCCGGCCATCATCATGAATGCGATCATTGACGGGATGCGCAATTTCGGCATCCAATCCGCTGAAAGTAATCCGGAATTGGAAACCAACAACAAACTCCACCAAATGATGGCACGTTACAACACTCACACCCACAAAAAACGCCGGGTTTTTATTAAAGAACTTTATGACTTAGACTAATGCATGACCCTAATCAACATAATCTCAAAGATTTGTTTGACCAAATCATCAAACAAAACAAGCTCAAACCCAAGCTTTACGAAGCCAAATTACGAGACGCTTGGCCAACACTCATGGGCTCACTCATTGACCAATACACCAACGACATCAGCATAAAAAAACAAACTCTTTTTCTTCGTATCACCTCCGCACCCCTAAAAAATGAGTTCATGATGTCCAAACAGCAATTTATTCAGTTAATCAACAAGGAATTGGGCGAAGATTATATCAACGAGATAGTCATTCGTTGATTTTCATCAGGATTTAACCAAAATCTTACATCTTTTCAAAACATTTACTTACCTTGAATCAAAAAAGTGAAACATGTTAATCAAAACAAATCTTTTCCTATTAGTCTTGATTATTTTACTCGGCTCTAACAATGCGAACGCTCTAGTTGCATCCCAAGCAAGTACGCTCAGCCACCAAGCCACAAGCTTTAAAAGCATCCGGAAATTAACTAAACGAAAACGAAGTCTCAAAGAACGAATCCTAACCAAGATTCTAAAAAGAAAAATCAAAAGAAATCTAGCGAAATCCAAGCCCCAAAAAGAGCCAATCAGTGCAGATAAGATGTCCAAACTTGGCATTTGGGCAATTGGGCTTAGTGGCTTGTCTCTCTTATTGTTCGCCGGGTTAGCAACCGGAAGTTTAGCTTATACTTTTGCTTTGATATTAATTATTCTTGCGGTATTATTGTCTTTTGCAGCCATTGTTGCAAGTATAATTGCCTTGAATCGTAACGAGCTAGAAGCCAAAGATAAAAAGATTATCATTCGAGCTGTCATCGGGATTATTTTGGGAGTTTGCGGGTTCTTAGCAAGTGCAATGTTTGCATTTCTTATGCTTCTATTTCCTTATTAACCAGACAAGTGGAGCAATTTCTTAGACTCTTTATCGCTTTGCTCCGCTCAGTAGCTACAAAGCAGATGTTACCAGTCCATAAGTTTCAACTCACAACTTTTTTCAAAGGTATCAGTTGAATAATACAGCATTGAGTTTGCTCCGAAAAGTATTCTTTCAAAAAAACACCGGATTTTTTCTGTTTTGGGGCTTGTAAAAATTTTGTTGTTGATATAACTTTCCAAAAGTTTAAAACTTTTGGAAAGTTATGTATCGCAACCAAATAAAATTTTGTTCATCGCTTTAATTTCTGGCAGAATGGACTTTTCGAAGCAGACTCAACAATTGAACAGAAAGCATTCAATCAAAATAATATTTGGCCAATTTTCCAACTTTTTCAAAAACTAAACTTTTCAGACCGGACTCAACAATTTAAAAAGTAGCATGAAAAATATCCTTTTTGACTTCGGCGGTGTATTTGTGGACTTGGACATGGAAGCAGTCAACACCGGTATTCAAACCTATTTAGGGATGAGCTTACAAGGGCTTTACCACCGGCATCGTGAAATATTTGATGGTTTTGAGACCGGTCACCTTTCGGAAAAAGAATTTGTGGATGCCGTTGCCGCAATGGGCTTGCCCAAGAATAAAATAGTGGACATTTGGAATAAAATGGTCTTGGGAATTCCCAAAAATCGAATTGATTTTCTCCGGTCACTTCAAGGAAAGTATGATTTATATCTTTACAGCAACACTAATCCTTTGCACGAAAAGGAATTAGACCGATTATTGCGGGCACAACAAGGGCTGAGCTTGAAGGAATTCAGACAATTATTTAAAGCTTCTTGGTTTTCGCATGATATTGGCTTCCGCAAACCGGACAAAGAAGGTTTTGAATACATTATCCGGGAAACCGGTATCGCCCCCAAAGAGACTTTGTTCATTGATGATTCTTTGTCTTATTTAGAAGGAGCCAAGGCGGTTGGGATGCCTACCGTGCTGCACGATGTCCGGTTGGATATTGTGGATGTATTTGACGAGTATGTCGCCCAAAGCCTTCTCCAATCATCCGAAACCCCTAAGTAATTGAAAAAGACGGAGCAAAAAACGAGTTTTGATACTGCTTTGGAAAAGATGCGCCATTATTGCGCTTACCAAGAGCGTTGTTTTATGGACTTGCGTGAAAAAGCCAAGCGGATTGACCTGAGTTTTAGTGATTTGGAAAAGATGATTCCCATTTTAGAGCAAGAAGAATTTTATAGCGAAGCCCGGTTTGCCATTCATTTTGCGGGTGGAAAATTCAGACTAAAAAAATGGGGCCGATACAAAATCAGACAACAACTCCGCAGCAAGATGGTGCCCAAACCGCTTATCGAACACGCCTTGTCCCTGATTCCGGAAGAAGACTATCTCCACACTTTGCGAAAGCTCCTCATCCAAAAAAATAAAGAATACGGCAACACCCCACATAAAAATTACGCCAAACTCGCTCGATTCTTCACCCAAAAAGGATATGAATCTTACCTTTTCCAACAAGAATTCAACCAACTATTTCCTAGAAACTAAGCCATGAACCTATCCCTACTCCACCCCAAAGTCAACACCATCGTCCGGGAAGCCGGTGTCTATATCCAAAAACAACAAGGCCAAGTCAAAGCCCAAGAAATTTCCGACAAATCCCTCAACAACCTAGTCTCCTATGTGGACAAAACCGCAGAGCAGCTTTTGGTCAAAAAATTGAGTATCCTACTCCCCGAAGCCGGTTTTTTAACGGAAGAGAAGACCGTCACCCAAACCGAAAAACCGCTTCGCTGGATTATTGACCCGCTGGATGGGACGACCAATTTCCTGTTTGGCTTGCCGATTTACTCGGTGAGTGTGGCGTTGGCGCAAGACGAAGATATTTTGCTGGGAGCGGTCTATATCCCTGTATTAGACGAGCTTTTTTCGGCCACTAAAAACGGGGGTGCTTTCCTAAACAACCAACCCATTTCGGTCTCCAAGACGACGACATTGGCTGATTCTCTGGCCGCTACCGGATTTCCTTACTACAAATTTGAGCAGGTCGAGCGCTATATGGCCATGTTTGAAAAATATATGCGGGGGACGCGCGGCATACGCCGGTTGGGTTCAGCTGCGGTAGATTTGGTTTATGTGGCCTGTGGGCGCTTTGATTTTTACTTTGAATTTGACCTAAACCCTTGGGATATCGCCGCCGGCTTATTGATTGTTGCAGAAGCCGGTGGACAAACGTCTGATTTTGCAGGTACCGGCAGCGCTTTTTCCGGCAAGGAGATTTTGGCTTCTAATGGACTGCTGCATGGATTTTTGTTGGAGGGGTGAATCTACTCTTTCTAGGAACTCTCTCCCCAAAATATTTAAAGGCCATAAAGTCCCCTTTCTGCAAAGGGGATTTTTGGGGATTTCATAAAAAAAGTCTTTAAATATTTTGGGGATTCGGGGCAAGAACTATAGCAGGGACTACTCCATACTTCTCAACCCTTAACCCAAGTTGAACATGTAGTCCCCAACTCCATGGGGTGGTAGCGCCAAATCCTTATGGCAAAGCATCAATTGCATTTAATGCTCGTTGCGCTTCACTGCTTGGAGTGGCCATAAGAATTTGATTCTACCTTCAATATTGCATTATAGGGGGACTACAGATGTAACTTGGATTAAGCCATCCCCTGAGCCACCAAGTACCGTTCTGCATCCAAGGCAGCCATACATCCGGAACCGGCGGCAGTCACCGCTTGGCGATACACCTTGTCTTGGACATCGCCACAGGCAAAGACTCCGGCAATTTCCGTCTTGGAAGTCCCCGGCTGGACAATCAGATATCCTGTTTCATCCGTTTTTAAGGCACCATCCAAGAAGCCGGTATTGGGTTTATGTCCGATAGCAACAAAGAAGCCTTTGACCGGCAAGACTGTTTTTTCTCCGGTTTTATTGTTGACGATTCTTACGCCTTCTACTTCTTGCTCGCCTAGAATTTCTTCTGTATTGGAATTCCAATGAATGATGATATTTTCGGTATTCTTAATTCGTTCTTGCATGATTTTGGAAGCCCGAAGCTCGTCCCGGCGAACAATCATGTGTACTTTGGGGCATATTTTTGCCAGGTAAGAAGCTTCTTCGGCAGCAGTATCTCCACCGCCTACAACAGCCACTTCCAAACCTTTGAAAAAGAATCCATCACAGACCGCACAAGCGGAAACACCCATATTCATCAAGCGTTTTTCAGACTCCAAGCCCAACCATTTTGCGGAAGCACCCGTGGCAATAATGACCGTATCTGCATGAATCTCTACATCGCCTTCACTCCATGCTTTTTTGACATCGCCCGAAAAGTCCACTTTCGTAATCTCTTCATAACGAATATCCGTGTCAAATCTAGCGGCCTGGGCCTTGAATTGCTCCATCATCTCCGGGCCGCGAATTCCTTCGGGATAGCCGGGAAAGTTATCTACTTCTGTAGTAATCATCAATTGACCACCCGGCTCCCGACCGGTGTACATGACCGGTTTCAGACCTGCTCTAGCGGCATATATAGCAGCGGTATAACCGGCCGGACCGGCCCCGATAATCAGACATTTTACTTTTTCCATGTTTTATGTTTTTTTCAGATTTTTTAACGTGAGTATCAAGAAAAGCCTTTGGCTCCTGACCTTTGACCTTTGACCTTTGACCTTTGACCTTTGGCCTTTGACCTTTGACCTTTGACCTTTGGCCCTTGACCTTTAACGAAACATCACCTTGCGGTAAAATGTTGCGCAAAGATAGGTTGTCCAAAGCGAAAATCTAGTGATTACCGTCACTAATGTCGCCGGATCGCTAAGCGGTCTGCTATTTTGGCGACAAAGTCGGGAAAATAGCAGAGCGATTGGTGAGCTAGGCCGTTCGCACTAAAGCCAAGAAGAAGCTGTTATCTTTGCTTGGCTTTTGTGCCTGATTTTTGAATTTGGTGAAAAATTTGAAGAGGGGGTTCGTGCAACTGTCAATCTTTAGTGCGGTATCTTGGCTCACCTGCCGATTCCTTCTATCGGTACTTCGCTTCGTGCGTAACGATTCATCTACTCCAGCGGCAACGCAAAATTCTGGCACATCATGGAGACTTCTGCTAAACTCTCTTGCGAACCGACGAAAGTCAAGTGGTCACCCAAGTGCAATTTGGTATATCCGTGGGTAATGACCATTTCATCGCCGCGTTTTACCGAAAGGATAATAACATCGGGCGGCAACCGCAAATCCCGCAATAAAACACCGTCTAAACGGCTATCTTTTACCACTATATCCAATGTATCTCGATCGCCTTCTTTGCCCAACAGCAAAGAAGTGGTCAACGGCGCACGTACATAGTGATCCAACAAGCTAATCATCGCCAAGCCCGGATTAACAATATAAGCCCCTAAACGCTCAAATTTTGCACTCCACGAAAAGTCATTGAGCCGCACCACGATACTATCCGTCCCCACCTTTTCATAAAGCATCTCTGCCAACTCATAATTATGCTCATCCGACAACAATAAAACGGCTTTATCGGCAGACTCTGGCTTTATGGCCAAGATGCTTTCTTCCGAAAAATCCTTTACCCGGATAATAGGAATATCATCCGAGTAGGCAAAACCTGCCGGGTCTAATGTAGTCACTATCTTGGCTTCCCAATGATGCTCTCTCAGCCGTCTAGCCAAAGCAATGGAATTGTTCTCCAACCCAAAAATAAGCGCTTCTTGGCCTTCGATAATGGCGGTTTTGGCTTTCACGTGGGCTTCCCCTACTTTTTGGATAGCATATTTGAAGATGGGCGGCCCTACCATTTGGTTAATCACAATTACCGCCACCACAATGGTATAAAAAGCATTGCCCCACTCCGGAAAGCCTAAATCAATCTCCGTCGCCAATCCTATCCCCACGCCGGCCTGGGTGACATAGGGCATCCACCCGTATTTCCGGTGCAAGGGCTTATCTCCCGCCAACGTCCCACCGATAATAGAGCCGATAACCATCGAAATCAATCGAACAAAAAACAAGGCGACCGCTATTTGCCATACATGCGCAATCACATCCAAAGATAAGGTCGCCCCGGTCAGGGTGAAGAAAATAGCATAGACCCAAGGGCCGTTGTGCTCAACCATCTCTTCCAACTCCAACCGGTACTTCGTATAGTTGGTCACATAAAAGCTACCCAGCAAAACCACCAATAGCGCTTCAATACGCAAAGTCACCCCAAAATGATGATGGATATATACTTCCGTAAAATGCAACCCGTAAAACACGCCAAATCCCAAGCCCAAAACCAAAAAGGTCTTTACACTCGAAGGCAGCGTAGTGGACAAAAAGAATGTAAGCAACTTGCCCACGCCCCAACCTAAAACAAAGGACAACCCTAATTCAAATATTATTTTTAGCAAGAGTGTCCATTCCGGGCGAACTCCCTCCATCAAACTAACCCCCAAGGACAAACAAATAGAAAACAGAATAATCACCAAAATATCAATCACCACCGTCACACCCAAAGCCGTCCGGACAAAAGATCCCTTGGCTCTTAACTCATTGATAATAGCAATGGCAGAAGAAGGTGATCGAGCCACAAAAATCGTCCCAATAAGCATCGCCACCGCCAACCTGGCCTCCCCATCCATATCTCGCATAAACGGGATAAAATCCGCCAAATAATAAACTGCAAAACTCGTCGAAACAAAAGTGACCACCAATTGCCCGATGGTATTCCATTTTATACTTTTTAGGCTGCTATTCAACTCTTTAAGATAAAACTCCAATCCCGCAGCCAGGGCTATAAAAGCCAAGGCAAAGTCATTTAGGAAGCCTAGTTCCATAACCGCTTCCTTGTCCAGGAGACCCAGCACATAAGGGCCGGTAATAATCCCCACCAACAACAACCCCGTAATCATCGGAGCTTTCCATTTCGTAAAATATTGGGCGATTCTTTCCGCTGCTATGGCGACAATGCCAAAGCCTGCGGCATATAGAATGATTTTCCGGAGGATTTCTATCACTAAGTTTTGTTTTGTTATTTGGCCTAGGTAACAAGATGAGGGGCGTATTGTTTTGTTGAAGAGTTGAAGGAGTTGATTCGCTTCGCTAGTTGATTCACTTGTCCTTCGGACTTCTTTAGTTGATTCGCTTCGCTAGTTCAAGGAGTTGAGAACGTTCGCCTTCGGCTCTCTGGGTTGAGACTCGTCCCGATTACTATCGTGGATGCGGACTTCGTGGTTGAGTGCTTCGCAGGTTGAGACGACTTGGTTTTTTGTTGGGGTTAGTACTTCATTATTCGACATTCTGGATTCTGCATTCGATATTCTGTTAGTTGAAATAGTTGATTCGCTACGCTAGTTGATTCGCTCGCAGCTACGCTAGTTGATTGGCTTTGCTAGTTGAAGGACTACTCTCGACTTTTCGGAGCAAGCTCAACGATTGAACACAATCTCCAAACAGAATAAAATTTGGTGGTTTTGCATCAGAATCCTTTTAGAAGTCAACTCAAAGGTGAGACGTCAATGGGCGAAACCGAACAGTCGGGGCAAAAAAAAACTCAACCGGACGGTTGAGTTTTTGAGTACCGATGGGGGGAATCGAACCCCCACTCCCTTGCGAGAACTGGATTTTGAATCCAGCGCGTCTACCAATTCCGCCACATCGGCATGTGGTCTTTCCCTTAACGGGACGCAAAGGTATCTAATTTTTCTTTAATCCGCAACAAATATTTACGTCTAAAATAAATTTCTTTTATTTTTTTGAGCAATTCACTATTTTCCTGTGCGTCAAAGGCCTGCATCAATGGGATTTCTTGGGCTTTCAGAGCGTCCAATTGAGCTTGGACTTCTTTTTCTACTTGTTGACGGGCAAGCGGGTCAAAGGCGGCATCCATCAATTGCTCGTTGATATCCATCATTTCCATCAAGAAATTTGGCGAAAGCTCATCTTTCTCTCCATCCGCCAATAAGCCAAACAGACGCAAGATATGCTCAGTACGGAGATGGACGTCCGCCAGCACCTTATAGGCTTCATTGTTGAGAGCGGATTGGGTCATGGCATCGGCTTGCTCTTTTGCGGAAGCAAGGGTAAAAAAATCAGGATGCGTTTCTCTGCTTTTCAGCAAAAAAAGTCGCTTCAATTTGGCCAAATCCAGACCAAATTGAGTTTCCAGCCCATAAAACGCAAAGTAATTAGGTACAGAATCGTCTTGTTTGTCCATCCCGGTCTATCTAGTGCTGAAATGCCCGCCAGACATCCAGCCCGTTGGAGAAAAGAAATAGTCCCATCAATAGAGCAAATCCAATCGTCACGGCCGTTTCCACAAATTTGTCGCTAGGCTTAATCCCCGTCACGACTTCAAAGAGCAAAAACAAAGCATAGCCCCCGTCTAAAGCAGGAATGGGCAACAAATTAATAAATCCTAAGAGCAAAGACACAATCGCCGTAACTCTCCAAAACCGCTCCCAATCCCATTTGGAACCATACATTTTTGCGAAAGCTCCAAAACCACCCAAACTCTCAGTAGCTTTGATTTTGCCGCTAAACATCTTTCCGAATCCCTTGAGTTGGTTGTCAATAAATCCCCATCCTTTTTTTACTCCGGCCGGCAGGGCTTGCGCCAATGAATATTTGATGTGCTTGTACTCAAAGAAACGATCCGGCCCGTAAGGGGCGATACCTAGCTTACCATCCGGGCCGATTTTGGCGGGAATTTGTAGCTCTTCCGGTTGACCCGCTCCATTTTTTCGTTGAACGGTCACTAAGACTTCTTTGCCCGGATGCGTGGAAACATAATCCAAGAAGTCGGTAAAATAAGGGGTTTGGATATGATCGACGGCCAACAATTTATCTTCTTTTTTGATACCGGCCTTGTCGGCGGGGCTATCTTTCAAGATTTTTCCGGCGATAAATGGAAATTGGGCGGTAAAAATAGTCTGCTGTTGGTTTTTGTGAGCAGCCAAGGATTTAATGACAGCAGGATCCGGTGTAATGACGGTTTCTTTGCCGTCTCTGTCCACGGTGATGGTGGTAGAGCCATTCAGCACCAACTCTAAAATAGCCAGCCGGTCATTGAACTTTTCGAAAGGTTTGTCACCGAATTTTAGGATTTTATCCCCGGTTTTCAGTCCCAGCTCTTGCCCCAAAGAATCGGCATAGATACCGTATTTGTTCACTTCAGAAGTCGGTAGATAGGCTTCGCCATAGTACCACAGCATAAAACCCATAATCAAAAAACCTAAGACAAAATTGACAAAGACTCCGGCCAGCATGATGATTAGGCGTTGCCAAGCGGGTTTGGTCCGGAACTCCCAAGGTTGGGGTTCGGCAGCCATTTGTTCTTTGTCCATACTTTCGTCAATCATGCCGGATATTTTGACGTATCCGCCCAAAGGCAACCAGCCGATACCGTATGTGGTGTTGTCAGGATCTTTGTCTTCGGGAAAGTCGTCATCGGCCTTGGAAAATGTTTTTACATTCCATTTGCCGTCAATTTTCTTAGCTTTGATGAGCGAGAAGTAGGGATTAAAAAAGAGAAAAAACTTTTCGACTCTGGTCTTAAACCACTTGGCGGTGGAATAATGCCCCAATTCGTGCAAAATAATTAGTATCGAAAGGCTCAGGACTAATTGTCCTATCATTGTGAGCGTACCCATATAGATTGTGGTTAAGTAACTGTTTAGGTACCCACATGTTTTTGCCAGAAAATGCCCTTTTTGCGCCTGTTTTTGCTAAAATTTTCTCACGTAGCCCGGCTACGTAGCGGAAATTGTAGCTTCAACATCCACAAAAATGCCTATTTTCTGTCTAAAAACAGGAGTACCTAAATAGTTACGTGGTTTATGTCTTTATTTGGTCTTCCAAGCAAGATTATGCTACTTGTAACCAATTTTGTTCCGTGCATAACATAAATTAGGCTTACATTGTTGTATGCTTGGTCAAAACGGAGCGCAAAGATAGCATTTTTTTTTGAGCCGAAAGGGGACAGCAGGAGCTTGCCTTCTTCGCACTCAAAAAACAAGTTGTTATTCCTTCGATTTTCCAAGCTTTTTACTACCTTTGCAGGAAAAATAGAGCACATTTTGCTCGCAAGAGTGTTCAATCAACAATTAAAACCCATAAAAATCTCGAATGATGAAAAAGATTTTATTTTTGCTTCTTGTGATTGGACTGGCCGCTTGCCAATCCGAAACAAAAGAAACCGCCGATACCACCCAAACACCAACAGAACAAACCGCCAAGCATACGCAATACTTCGGCGCTAAAATCACCCCCGACCATGCCATCCCCTACGCCCAAATGCTCGGTAAATTAGGGGATTTGGATTCACTTCCGGCAAAAGTTGAAGGAACAATCGCCGATGTCTGCCAAAAGAAAGGGTGTTGGATGACCATCACCGATGACAACGGGCAAGAGATGTTGGTGCAATTTGAAAATTATGGCTTTTTCATGCCTAAAGATGCAGCCGGCAAAAAAGTCATCATCGAAGGTTATGCCTACAACGAAGTCACAGATGTGAAAACACTCAAGCACTACGCTTCTGATGCGGGACAGCCCCAAGAAGTCATCGATGCCATAACCGAGCCCCAAAAAGAGCTAAAATTTATGGCCAAAGGCGTCATATTGATGGATGAATAATCCGGATTTTTGAAACTGCTTGGATTGCAATCGGTGAGCCATGCTCTGAAAGAATATCAAAATATCCCAAAAACTTGGGGTTGCTCCGAAAAGTCGGTTTTTTGAAATAGCTGGGAAAGTTGCCAAATGTTATTTTGATGGAATGCCTTCTGTTCAATTGTTGAGCTTGCTCCGAAAAGTCGAGAGTAGTGGACTGTTCTTGTGTCCACAAAATTTTATTTGGTTTTCTCTTTTGTTTTAACCCTCTAAATCCCCCTTAGAAATGGTCCCGATAGCTATCGGGATATGGTAAACCAAATAAAATTTTGTTCCGTGCTTTGATTTCTGGCAGAGTGGACTTTTCGTAGTGGACTCAACAGTTGAACGATTGAACAAAATTCCCAGACAGAATAAAATTTGGTGATTTCTCGAAAGAAAACTATTCGGAATGAACTCAACAAATAAATAGTGCCCCTTATGTTTTCCCTGTCCAATGCATGATGCTATCGCCGGATGGGGCAAGCGATTCATTTGACAATCAAAAATACTATGAAACCAGCACCAAACACAGTCCAAATCGGAGACCGCATTTTTTCTGTCTATATTGATGAGCAAAAACTCATGGGTAGAGTCCGGGAATTAGGCGTCCAATTGAGTCACGATTTTAAGGACAAAACGCCATATTTTTTAATGATCCTGAAGGGCTCTTTTGTTTTTGGAGCCGATCTCATTCGCGCCTATGACCACGCCTGCGAAACGGGTTTTATCCAACTCTCTTCTTATGAAGGTACGGCTTCTACCGGCACGGTCAAGCGCGGACAATTTCCGGATAACCTAGCCGGCAAAGACATCATCATAGTCGAAGACATTATCGACTCGGGATTGACCATGAACCAGTTTATCACAGACTTAAAGGGGCAAAATCCGGCTTCGATTACCGTTGTTTCGCTTTTTGTGAAGCCGGAGGCCATTGAGCATGATGTCCAAATTGATTATCGGGGTTTTGATATTCCGAATGCCTTTATTGTGGGGTATGGATTGGATTTGGATGAGATTGGGCGGAATTATCGGCAGATTTATCAGTTGGTTTAGAGGAGTTGATGGAGTTGAAAAAGTTGAGACGGTCGCCTTTGGCTCCCTAGGTTGAGACTTGTCCCGATTACTATCGTGGATTCGGACTTCGGGTTGAGTGCTTCGCAGGTTGAGATGATTTGGGTTCTTGTTTTGGGATTTTACTTATCATTTGATATTTGGGATTCTGTTTGGGTTTTTAGTTGATAGAGTTGAT
>JALVCY010000243.1 GCA_027009605.1 Saprospiraceae bacterium | reverse complement strand
TAGTGTAAACTTAGTGTTATCTTCGTGCCCTTAGTGGTAAGGAAAAATGTAATGCCTAATCCCTAAAGACACGAAGTTGCCGCTAAGAGCTCACTAAGGTATTGATTGTCAATAGACTTTTCGGTGTGAACTTGCCATTAAGCCGTTCAACCGAAGCTTAAAATTCTTATATTTGCACCAAAAATCAACTTGCGTAAAAGAATCATTCAGGATTTGCGAAAGGGTGGGTGGACATTTGAAGAATTGGCCTTAGAGATATATGGCTACCAATCCAAGAATAATCAAGTGTATCGAGAATTTCTTGACCTGTCCGGCCAACTCCACAAACAAGTCCAAAAAATAGAGGATATTCCCTTTCTACCGATTACTTTTTTTAAGAGTCACGCCGTAAAAACAGGTAATTGGACGGAGACCCAAAAGTTTATGAGTAGTGGGACTACAGGGAGCATTCCGTCAATCCACTATGTTCGGGATATGGATTTGTATTTGGGGCAAGCCCGCCAAAGTTTTGAGCAAGCTTATGGAGCGCCGGACGGATTTCATATCATGGCCTTATTGCCGGGGTATTTGGAGCGGGGGCATTCCTCGTTGGTGGCGATGGCTCAAGATTTTATCCTGCATAGCCAAAGCTCCTTGAGTGGTTTTTACTTAAATGATTATCAAAGGCTGGTGCAAGTTTTAGCGGAAGCGAAAGAGACAAATCGAAAGACATTGTTGTTGGGGGTAAGTTTTGGGCTGTTGGATTTTGCGGAAGCGTATCCTAATTTGGATTTGTCCCACTGTATCATCATGGAAACGGGGGGCATGAAGGGGCGACGCAAGGAAATCATTCGGCTCGAATTACACGATATTTTGAAAAAAGCCTTTCGGGTAAAAAGTATTCACTCTGAATATGGGATGACCGAATTATTTTCTCAAGCCTACTCTCAAGGTCAAGGAATTTATACGCCCGCCAAGACGATGCGCATCCTCTTACGAGAAATCAACGACCCTTTTGCTTTGGTACCTTTCGGAAAAACGGGTTTGATTAATATCATTGATTTGGCTAATATTGACACTTGTAGTTTTATTGCCACGGACGATATTGGGCGGCTGCATTCCGGTGGCCAATTTGAAGTATTGGGGCGATATGATGCTAGTGATATTCGGGGCTGTAATTTGATGGTTTCGGATTTATAAGCTTGGGACGATTTGGGCTTTTGTTTGGGGTTTTGCTTTAGTCTTGGATATTTGGAATTCTGTTTGGGTTTTAGTTGAGAAAGTTGAAGAAGTTGATTCGCTCGCAGGCTGCGCTAGTTGAAGAAGTTGAGACGTTCGCCTTCGGCTCTCTTGGTTGAGAACTTGTCCCGATTACTATCGTGGATTCGGACTTCGTGGTTGAGAGCTTCGCAGGTTGAGAAGACTTGGGCTTTTGTTTGGGATCTTACTTTATCATTTGATATTTGGGATTCTACATTTGATACCTAGAATTTGTAGTGTTTCTTAGTGTAAACTTAGTGTTATCTTCGTGTCCTTAGTGGTAAGGAAAAATGTAAGGCCTAACCACTAAGGACACTGAGTTGTCACTAAGAACGCACTAAGGTATTGATTGTCAATAATTAAAATTCCAACTTTATGTACATTTTTTGCTTCCTGCCAAAAATCTTGTAAGTAAGCAAACTTTTTTAATGAATTATTAATTTTTCCATGCCAATCTTTCCATCCTGCTCCACCTTCACCAAATAAACGCCTGGTAGCAAATACCCAATATCAACCCGGGTTTCTTTTTGCGCAAGCATCAACTCTCCTAAAGCATTGTAAATCATCACTTTATCAATGGGCTTCTGATTCTTTGCAGAAATGTAAATGATGTCATCAGCCGGATTCGGATGGATAGAAATTGCTGTCCGGTCAATTTCATTTACGGCAACCGGAATCATTGTGACCATTGTATTTTGAGTTGTATTCGTCACAATGGCGTCATTAAAATCAAAAATAATGTAGGCGGTGTTTTCGATTTCCGTGTAGTCGGAAAGCCCTGCTTGGGGTTTGATTTCGTAGGTGACAAAGCCATGACTCTCCGGCTCATTAAGAGTGCTGTCCGGCAATTCAATATTCTTGAAGTAAAATTCAACGGCTTGGCCTTTTACGGAAGTCTGTACCGGAAAACTGCTATTCACAATACGCAAAGTGTTGATGTCCAAGTCTGCGTCAATGGTGTCCCGAATGGTGATGTCCTTGGCTTCGGCATTTCCGGTGTTTTGGAACCGGATAGTGTAAGTGAGCTTTTGGTCATGTAGGGTGTAGTGCTCTTCTCTTTCGCCGGAAGGCATGACTTGCTTGTCGTTGGGGTCGAAGGCGCAGAGGACGGTTGGGGTGTAAGTGTATTCATCCAACAGGATGTCTGTACCTAGAGAATCCCTGTAAGCTTTGATGTGGAAGTATAGCTGGTTGCCGGCGCTGTTTTGATCCGGCATTAAGAAAGTGGCATACCTATAAAAATCTGTAAATTGGTATAGGGAGTCATAGAGCCAAGTCAGCCGGTGATTGACGGTGTCAACTACGATATTTGAATCTATCGAGGAAACAAATGTAGTGGATGCGCTATAAGTTAGCTCTATTTTGCCGGACTCAACATAAGTCCCGGTATTGCGGCATTGGAAGCGGAACGGGACAGATTCGTTGCAACGGGTATTGTTGCTCGAAATATTAATGTCTTCGCTGTGATATGGAAATGCAGGAAAAAGCCCAAATTCTTTGTAATAATTAGCAGGCGTACCGGGGAAGTAGGTAAGCGTAAATTGGGCACTATCGGTCGATAATTGCCACAAACTATCGGGAACCCAGTTGACCGTATAAGTGGTACCACTGTCACAATACTGAAAGAAGTTGCCATTATTATTCGTGAATAGGGTTTGTCCGGGTGGGTCAAAATAGATTTTTTGAGAAGGAATATTGGGCTCGTTGCTGTCTTTGACTTTGTTTTGGTTGAAGTCATAATATACTTTGCCAAAAATGACTAAATCATTACAGTTCAAGTCCTCGTTAGACATGCAAAACTCAGCATTGTTGCCTATGGATGCTTTTTCGCGAAGAATGGCATCACATAACCAAGGATAGCCGCAAGTAGATAGGTTGGGATTACCCCAAACGGATGCTTGCTCGACAAAGACATCATTATCGAAACCATCAAGAGAATGAATATTATCATTTCCTAAAATTAATAATTTATCAATATTCTTTATTCCGTTTAAGCCATCCAAGTCTAATAGGCTGTCGCACCCATTAATTTTTAGGGTTTGAATGGAGTCTCTCTTTCCAATACCTGTAAGATTAGTTAATTGTGGATTCTTTTCAAGGAATACATTGTGTGAAAAAGTTACATTTTCCAAGATGCTAATATCTTTTAGTTTTTCATTTCCTAAAAAACCTGGTGGTAATGCATTCGACCCTAGACTGGTTTGTAGGCCAATCTGCACATCGTTGCCAATATGCTCAAGCGAAGTCAAAGGAGAAAGGCTTTCGATGAGATCGTTGCCGGCAAATGTGAATGTACTATCAATTGTTTTTAGATTAGAAAGACCATCAATCGATTGCAAACTAGGGTTAGGGTGTGGATAGTAACTAAATACATATCCCCATCTTGTGTCGCAAGCAATTTGGTATTTTTGAAAATAACCAAGTGAGAAGACATCTCCGATATATTCCAAATTGCTGAGTGCATCGAGATTGGCAAGCTTGTCATTTCCTGCGATGATCAAGTCTTTTTGTACATATTTCAAATTGTTAAGACCGGATAAGTCAGTAATAGA
>JALVCY010000242.1 GCA_027009605.1 Saprospiraceae bacterium | reverse complement strand
TTTAGATGCTCCTATTTTAAGGCAAAAAATAGGCATTTTTGTGGATGTTGACGTAGGGACGCACGGCCGTGCGTCCCTACGTGAGAAAATTTTAGCAAAAACAGGCGCAGTACTTGTGCTTTCATCTGCTGTGTCGGTCTTCCGGCAGTGGCTATTTGGGGTAGGGCGGTTTTAACTGCCGCACGATTCATACGGCGGTTGAAACCGCCGGTACTGACAATTTTAAGCGATTTTACGAAAGTTTAGACAAGAAAAGTCTTGCTATTATCAATTTATGCTATATATTTGCGTTTGATTTAGGCGAGTTTGCCTGTCACAATAAATGAATCAAACAACACAGCATGAGAACAGTAATTTTCTTATTTTTAACCCTTCTTAGCTTTTCTGCGAATGCTATCCAAACGAAATATATCCTTTTTCAGCCTAGCTGCATGGATCGCTTAGAATACCGTTACACCGGGAGTACAACCGATTACGTTACCTATCAAGTACACTCCAAATCAAGCATTATCGCCCTAGAAGTAGGTATCGAAAGCAAAAAAACTTATGCGGTTGTGCCCAAAGGTGCGTTAAAATGCGGCGACCCTATATTTGATGAAAATTTAGTCAAATCCATTAACAATAATCTAATGGATGTCTATATCGTCATGCCGCTAAAATCAGGTAGATATCGCATCTCACCGGTGCGTATGGCCAGTTTTATGAATAATAATCCCGTTGCCGGAAAAATGATTCGCCCCGATTATGAATATGCTTATAATGGCAATCACCTAGTGACGGATGATAATTTGGCTACATCCAATTCTGAATCTCAAGTCTTTTTTATGGGCGAAGGAGCTTCCAAATGTGAGCCTTATCACTTTAGAAGTATCAGCAAAAATACTTGCCGCCCCATGTCTGAGATTTATTATTTGCACGGCATCGGCATCGTCGAAGAAAGAGTAGGAGAGACGCTGGCAGAAGAAAATGAAAACAGATATGTCCTTCATAAAATCAATGGCGTTAGCCTAGATGAGTTCAAAAAAGCACATTGCGCCGGCAGACGAATCCAACTGAATATCAAACCCAAGCCGGTACCACATACATCTGCACCCGCTCCAAAACCGGAGCCGGAGCCGGAAGTCTTTGTGCCTAAAAAATGTCATGGAAAGTCTATCCCGGATCACCATTTAGTTCAATACGGTGAGAATTTGTACAGTATCGCACGTCGGGAAGGGGTCACCGTCCACCAATTACGGAAGTGGAATCATCTGAGAAGTTCTAAGATTTTGGCTTGCTCTCAATTGAGAGTGAGAGCTCCCCAATATGCGGCTGCCAAACCGGCTAAAAAGAGAGCCACTAAAAAAAGACCGGCAAAAAAGAAATATGCCCCAAAGAAAAAGTATAAGTCCAAAAAGCGGTTTGTCGCCAAGGGAGTGAAGAAAGCCCCAAAGAAAAAGTATGTACGCAAAGTACAACCTAAAAAATCTACCAATGGGGTGCATATTGTCCAAAAAGGGGAAAACCTATACCTTTTGGCCACTTTGTATGGTTATACCGTTGACCGCTTTGCGCACATGAACGGATTGGAGAAGAATGCTGTTTTGAAGCCCGGTATGCAGTTATTTACTACGGATTGTAGCTGTGACACAAATGCGGCTCCAAAGGTCAAACATGCTGCTCCCGAGACCGTTGTCAAGGCTACAGCCGCCGAAGCCGTTACCGAAACGGTGGAGGATGAGCAAGAATTGCCGGTACTCTCCGGGACTAAGATGGCTGTTCCCGCAGAACGAGTCGTAGCAGCCCCCAAGGTCACCTACCACATCGTCGGTGAAGGAGAAACCATCTGGTCTATTGCGAATGCTTATGGTTTTGATACGGCTAAATTAATGGAACGGAATCATTTGGAAGCCGGAGAAGTGCTGATTCCCGGACAGAAGATTTATTTTCCGGAGTAATTGGGCTTTGGCTTGGCATTCAACTTGCCCTTCGGGCGTTCAACTTGTGCTTCGCACGTTCAATTTGTCCTTCGGACGTTCAATTGCCTTTGGCGTTCAAGGGGAACACGCTTTTGGTTGCCTGCCTAGCCGTTGCACCGTTACACCGTTACTTGCCTACGGCGCTCGCCTGCTGCCGCTAGGTTCAAGGAGTACGTTCTCTTTGCTGCCTACCTTTAACCTTTGACCCTTCACCTTCGACCTTTAGTTTACCTTTGACCCTTCACCTTCGACCTTTAGTTTACCTTTGACCCTTCACCTTTGGCCTTTAATTCACCTTCGACCTTTGATTTGTAGCATTTCTTAGTGTAAACTTAGTGTTATCTAAAGTGTACTTAGTGGTAAGGAAAAATGTAATGCCTAACCACTAAGTACACGAAGTTGCCACTAAGAATTCACTAAGGTATTGATTACCAATGAGTTAAGTTCTGTATGTGCATTTTTTTACTCCCGATTTTTTGTCTATTTTTTTTCATTTGCCCTGCCGCTGTACTGCAAAATCATTTATCTCTTTTCATTTGGTGAGACCTTTCGTAAAACTCAGGACTTTTTTTGGAAACCCACTTGACGAATTTTATGATTTCTTTATGAGTAAGGAGTTGGTCGATGGTATAATATTGGTTTTTTAATTCGTTTTCAGTAAATATAGAATGGATTTTTCG
This sequence comes from Saprospiraceae bacterium, assembly GCA_027009605.1. Classification (GTDB taxonomy): domain Bacteria; phylum Bacteroidota; class Bacteroidia; order Chitinophagales; family Saprospiraceae; genus HyVt-613. Next base: position 1,172 of record JALVCY010000242.1, on the reverse strand, counting down.
ATGACAAATTCTGTGTAAAACCACGATGTCAGTGTATTTTCCCCCTTTGGATTTAGGTAGTAGGTGATGTTTGGAAGTGTTCTTGCTGTCTCCTAATTCTCGTTTGCAAAGTGGACATATTTTTGTTTTTTCCATTAGTTCGTATTCATTATAGTCTTAAGAAGCCGGCATCAAAAAGCCAAAGCAAAGGTGGCTTGTAACCCAAGAGTTGACTTTGCTTTGGCTTTGATGTGAGATTTTAACTTCGCTAGTGTTATTTTTCTCCGAATTCTTAAATTTTAGTGCTAGGGCTAATCTTCGCCCTTCATATCCTTGTCCATCTTTTCATGCTTCATATCCGCAGGAGGATAGTTGTCGTAGAGATAATTGGCAATCAGCCGGAGTTCTTCTTGGGTGACAGAGGCTTTGAGCGAAGGCATGATACCAAATCTTTTGATGGCGTGGGCTTCACAAAGAGACTTGCTTTTATCCGGATTGTGGACATAGTCCATGATGAATGCGATGGCTTTTTTTCTCTTTTCAGCAGGATTGTCGGCCTTGATGCCATCCTTAACATGGTACAATACGCCCATAATCGGGGGAGCCAAAAGGTATGGTGCTTGCTCCTTGGTGGGGCGGGAGTCGATGTGGCAGACATTGCATTTCTTGTAAAAGAGTTCTTTGCCTTTGTTCGTGGTGGCTACCTTCTTGCCGGCGGATTGGCTACAGGAGGCCAGTAAAAAGGCGAGAAGGGCTAAAATGGAGATAAAACTAATCTTTTTCATTGGAGTGGTTTGTTTTGTGTGTGATTAAAAGATTAGACCGCTCGATGGTTGGCAAATATAGGCTATTTTTTGTTATTGTTCAATTGGTTTCGGGGTTCAATTTGTGCTACGCACGTTCAATTTGTGCTACGCACGTTCATTGCCTTCGGCGTTCAAGGGTAAGAGCTCTTGGCTGTCTTCTCGTTATACCGCTACACCGTTGAGTCCGCTCCGAAAAGTCGGTTTTTTGAAATAGCTTGGAAAGTTGCCAAATATTATTCTGGATACATGCTTTCTGTTCAATTGTTGAGTTTACTCCGAAAAGTCGGATGTAGTGGTTTGTTCTTGAGTCCACAAAATTTTATTTGGTTTCTCTTTGACAACCCTTCCATAGGTTTCCCTTTGGTTAATGGAAACCGTATGGTAACC
>JALVCY010000241.1 GCA_027009605.1 Saprospiraceae bacterium | reverse complement strand
ATCTTAACTCTTCAATCCTGCCCGCCCTAACCGGAATTAAGATTGAAGATTGCAGAGTTAAGAGTGGAGAAGTGTGGAGCAGCCCCCGCTATTGCTCTTGACCCCAATCCCCAAAAATCCCCGTGGGAGTTTTACAAGGAAACCACTACGGCCTTGGTAGCAGCCAAATTTATTTGGCTGACGGGTAGCGCCAAATCTATTTGGCGAAAACCGGAAAGAAAACCCTGACATTCTCCCGAATAAATTCGGAAGTACCAACTCTAACTAAAGACAACTTTGCTTTGGCTTTCTTGGGAACTACCCAATCAAAAACCCAAATCTAATCACTTCTAAAATCGTAAATCGTAAATCTTAACTCTTCAATCCGGCATGCACTGATAGGAGTTAAGATTGAAGAATGTAGAGTTAAGAGTTTAGAGTTGAGAAGGATGGAAGAGTCCCCGCAGACAAAAGGAGAGTTCATGAAAGCGCCGTCAAAAAGCATTTTCCGCAAAATAAGCCTCCAACTGCGCCAACATCTCCCGCTTACGACCTTCATCCACAAAGCAAGCTTCAAAAGCATTTTGCGCAAGCTGCTTCAACTCCGTGCGATTTAATTCCAAAGCCTCCGTAATAGCGATATAATTCTCATTCATATAACCACCAAAATAGGCCGGATCATCCGAATTAATCGTCACTTTCAGGTTATTTTCCATCAAAAAACGCAAAGGATGCGCCTTCAAATCATCCACGACACATAGTTTCAGATTCGACAACGGACACACGGTTAGCGCCATTTTTTCGGCCGCAAGGCGAGCCATCAATTTCGGGTCATCTTTAGAGCGATTGCCATGATCCAAACGAGAAATATGCAACAAATCCAAGGCTTCCCAAATGTATTCGGCAGGGCCTTCTTCTCCGGCATGGGCGACCGTCACAAAGCCTTCTTCTATCGCTTTCGCAAAAACATTTTTAAACTTAGAAGGTGGATGCCCCAACTCCGAAGAATCCAAACCGACTCCATAAATCCTGTCTTTATAGGCCAGCGCTTGCGCCAAAGTCTTTTCTGCTTCGCTCTCGTCCAAATGCCTTAGAAAACACATGATAATACGGCTCGTAATCCCATATTTTTGCTCGGCTTGCGCCAAAGCCCGGGAAATCCCGCTAATGACCACACCAAAATCAACACCCCGATCCGTATGCGTTTGGGGATCAAAAAAGATTTCGGTATGAATCACATTTTGGGCATGAATCCGCTCCACATAGGCCCAAGTCAAGTCAAAAAAGTCCTGTTCTGTCAACAAGACCCGCGCCCCTTCATAATAAATATCTAAAAAATCTTGGAGATTATTAAATTGATAGGCTTCTTTGACCGCTTCCACGGAATCAAATTTGGTTTTCACCTGATTTCTTTGCGCAATGGCAAACATCAACTCCGGCTCAAAAGAACCTTCAATGTGGAGATGCAATTCGGCTTTAGGCATTCCTTCAATGAAGGATTTTAGGGTAGAATTCATTATTTGGTTATTTAGAAGGGGTGTAAATCCCTGCAAGTTATTCAAAATTCATTCGCAGCCCCAAACAAAAAGAGAGAAACATAGTTGATTATAGTGATAAAAAAATATTATCTTTGCTAGATAAAACCTAAAAATATGTTTTCTAAAAAGAATTCGGGGATGATAGCCCTACTGATTTTTGTTGCTGCGGCCACTCGTTTATTCCCGCATCCGCCCAACATGACGCCCCTCGGAGCGATGGCTTTGTTTGGGTCGGCTTATTTTGCGAAGAAATATTGGAGTGTCGTGATTCCATTAGCGGCCTTGTTTGTCAGCAATTTAGTCCTAAACAATGTGATGTATGCCCAGTATTATGATGGATTTGTGTGGTTTACACCCCAGACTTTATGGGTTTATGGAGCCATGGTCTTGGTTGCGCTACTCGGCATGGGACTTTTGAAAAAGGTCACAGCCGGACGTGTAGTGATAGGCGCCTTAGCCGCTTCTCTCATTTTCTTTTTAGTAACGAATATGGGTTCTTGGCTATATGACCCGATTTATACCAAAGATTTTAATGGATTACTTCAATCCTATGCTGCCGGGATTCCTTTCTTGAGAAATTCCATCATCGGAAACTTGGTCTTCTCCGGTGCTTTGTTTGGCATTTACCATTTTGCTACTCAAAGAAAGCTTCAAACTGCCTAGTGCCTTAAAACTGTGAGTTCACTCCTAAAAGTATTCTGATGTAAAACCACCAAATTTTATTCTGTTTGAGAATTTTGTTCAATCGTTCAACTGTTCAACTGTTCAATCGAAAGTACTGAAAATCAACTAGTTATGTGCAATCAGTTGAACGATTGAACGCTTGAACAATGAGTTTACTCCGAAAAGTCGGATGTAGTGGTTTGTTCTTGAGCCCACAAAATTTTTATTTGGATTCTTTGTGAATACTAGCGCGACCGAGACAAGGTGTCGCCCCGCTGGGGCTTCCTGTATCGTATGATATTGTCTGTTACAAAGGTGTCGCCCCTACGGGGCTGACAACAGAGAAAATAGCCAAAATACCCATACCTGAGCCCCATCGGGGCGACATCTTTGTAAGACCAACAATAGTCGGGATATAGCTCCGTAGGAGCGACACCACGCTGCACGATGCATTGTAGCCAAATAAAATTTTGTTCCGTGCTTTAATTTCCGGCAAATTGGACTTTTCGGAGCAGACTCAACAATTGAACAGAATACATGCTTCCAAAATAAAATTTGGCATCTTTTCCAGCTATTTCAAAAAACCGACTTTTCGGAGTGGACTCAACTGTATAGCCGGAGTTAAGGGTCAAAGGCTTACAAGAAAGATAGATGATTCTTTTTTGTATTGACTTTAACTGCCCCTAAGAAAACAGAAAAGGCTTTGAATAAAGGCAAGCTTTCTTTGCTTTGGCAACCAAGAATCCAATAACCACGGACATTCCTAACTACCGAAACTTGAGTCAATTGCCCCAGATTCCCCCCAGCCCCAAATAGAATAAAAAATACCGGAATACCTACATTTTTTCCCCTATCTTTGCGGGCTCAAAATTAATCATGGAAATTTTCAAAGAATTCACTTTTGATGCGGCGCATTTTTTGCCCAACGTTCCGGACGGGCACAAATGTTTTCAGATGCACGGGCACACCTACAAGGTAAAACTTGTAGTAGAAGGGGAAGTAGATGCACATTTTGGTTGGGTCATTGATTTTGGAGACATCAAAGCCGCCTTCAAACCACTCCTTGACCAATTGGATCACCATGTTCTAAACGACATCAAAGGTCTAGAAAATCCTACCGCCGAAAATATAGCCCAATGGATTTGGCAAAAACTAAAACCCAATCTTCCCCTACTCGCCCGCATAGAAATCTATGAGACACCTACTTCCGGCTGCTCCTTTTCAGGAAAATAAATTAACGGTATAACGGTATATATAACGGTGTAACGGTGTAACGGTACAGCGGTCTAACGGGTAGGCAGCCAAGAGAGCGTCCCCTTGAACGCCGAAGGCAATTGAACGTCCGAAGGACAGATTGAACGTGCGAAGCACAAATTGAACGCCGAAGACAACCAACGGTATAGCGGTCTAACGGCTAGCCAGCCAAGAGCGTACTCCTTGAACGCCAAAGGCAATTGAACGTCCGAAGGACAATTTGAACGTGCGAAGCACAAATTGAACGCCGAAGGCAACCAACGGTATAGCGGTGTAACGGCTAGCCAGCCAAGAGAGCGTCCCCTTGAACGCCGAAGGCAATTGAACGTCCGAAGGACAGATTGAACGTGCGAAGCACAAATTGAACGCCGAAGACAACCAACGGTATAGCGGTCTA
>JALVCY010000240.1 GCA_027009605.1 Saprospiraceae bacterium | reverse complement strand
AGTTGATTTTGTATCGGCTGCTTTAGCTGCCAAGATTGCCGATACTTAGGCACCACCGGAGCTTGGCGACTGAAGTCGCCGCTACAGTAACCAATCAAAATTTTATTCATCACCTTAAATTCTTGGCTAAGTGGACTTTTCGCAGCAGGCTCACTTTTTAGAAAAAAAACAAACCAAAAAATTACAAATATATCAGCATTTTAAAACAATTTGTTTTATATTTGCAACATGTATTTGAATGCACACAGTTATTTTAGTTTACGGTATGGGACGATGTCGCCTGAAGCGTTGGTGGCTCATGCGCGGCAGCAGGGAGTTAAGTCCTTGGCACTCACCGACATCAATAATACTTCGGCGGCTTATACGTTTATCCGGGCCTGCGAAAAGGAAGGGATAAAGCCGATGGTGGGGATTGAATTCCGGCGAGACCGGCAGCTCCTTTTTATCGGAATCGCCCAAAATCGCCGGGGGTTTGCCCAACTCAACAAATTTTTGACCGACGCTTCTCTCGATGGCTTGCCCCTGCCGGATGTCGCACCGGAGATGCCGGATACGTTTATCATCTATCCCGGATTGGTGAAGCCCATGGCGCTTTTTCGGAAGAATGAATTCATCGGGATTCGCCCCGAAAAGGTGAATGCGCTCTTTCGTTCTCCCCTACTCCGCTACCGGGACAAATTGGTGGTCCGGCATCCGGTGACCTTTGGAACAGACGGCTCCACTTCGTCCGATGCTTTCCGGGTGCATAAGTTGTTGCGGGCGATTGATTTGAATACTTTGGTGACAAAGCTCCAACCCCAAGATATGGCCCAACCTACCGAAGTCTTCCGAGATGAAGCCTTTTTTGCGCAAGCGTATCAGGCCTATCCCTTCATCCTGGAAAATACCCAAAAAATCATCGACCAATGCCATATTTCCATCGAGCCGGGTCTGCACCATAATCGCCAAAATTTTACCGGCTCCAAAGTCGATGACCACAAACTCTTGTCTAAACTGGCTTTTGAAGGAGCAAAAAAAAGATATACCGATTCGCCCGAAGAGCGGATTCCCCGTGTCATTGTGCAGCGTATTGAGAAGGAATTGAAGGTCATTCGGGAGTTGGATTTTGGGGCTTATTTTTTGATTACTTGGGACATTATCCGCTATGCGCGCGGGGCGGGTTATCACCATGTGGGGCGCGGGAGTGGGGCCAATTCGATTGTGGCTTATTGTCTCGAAATTACGGATGTGGACCCGGTGGATTTGGACTTGTATTTTGAGCGATTCATCAATCCTTACCGGACTTCGCCGCCGGATTTTGACATTGATTTTTCGTGGAGTGAGCGGGATGATGTGGTGGACTATATTTTCAAGCGATACGGGCGCGAGCATACGGCACTTTTGGCCACCTACAGCACTTTTAAATCTCGGTCAATTATTCGGGAATTAGGCAAGGCGTTCGGGTTGCCCAAAGACGAGATTGACGTGCTCATCGACTATCCCAATCAGACCGAAAATCACCATCCTTACGGGGTGCATATCCGGCGTTTCGGACAACTCATCGAAGGTTTTCCCAACCACCTGTCCATCCATGCGGGCGGGATTTTAATCACCGAAAAACCGATTACGGAATTCACCGCTTTGCAGATGATGCCCAAGGGATTTCCGATTACTCATTTTGATATGTATGGGGCGGAGAAAATGGGTTTGCACAAATTCGATGTGCTTAGCCAACGGGGATTAGGACACATCCGGAATACGGTAGATTATATCCGAATCAACAAAGGAAAATACATTGATATTCACGACATTAGGAGCATTAAGCGAGATAAAAATGTAGCTGCCCAAATGCGTTCCGGTCAAGCCCTGGGTTGCTTCTATGTGGAGTCGCCGGCGATGCGGGGATTGCTGACCAAATTGAAGTGCGACACCTATCTCCAACTCGTAGCGGCCAGTTCCATCATCCGTCCGGGAGTAGCCAAATCGGGCATGATGAAAGCCTATATCGAGCGGCATCACGCGCCCAATAGTTTTGAATATTTGCATCCGGTATTTAAGGAGCATTTGGCGGAGACCTACGGGATTATGGTCTATCAAGAAGATGTGATTAAGATTGTCCATTATTTTGCGGGTTTGGACTTAAATGAATCGGATGTCTTGCGCCGGATTATGTCGGGCAAAAAGCATAGTCGGGACACCTTTGACCGCTTGCGCAAAAAGTATTATGAAAATTGCCAAGAGCGGGGATATTCTAAGGAATTGGCGGATGAAGTTTGGCGACAAATCGAGAGTTTTAGCGGCTATTCTTTCAGCAAGGCGCATTCGGCGAGTTATGCGGTCGAGTCGATGCAAAGTCTCTATCTCAAGACATATTATCCGTTGGAATTTATGGTGGCGGTCATCAATAATTTTGGGGGATTTTACCGGACGGAATACTATTTTCATGAAGCCCGCATGCAAGGGGGCACACTCCATCCACCTTGCGTCAATCACAGTTTGTATTTGACTACGCTCTATGATACGGATATTTATGTGGGTTTTATTCATGTGCAGCAATTGGAGCGTCAGCTTGCGCAAAATATCGTGCGAGAGCGACTCCAAAACGGCCCCTACCAAAATCTCGAAGATTTCACCAATCGCATTGATATTTCGACGACCCAATTGGACATCTTGATTCGCATCGGTGCTTTTCGTTTTACGGAAGTAGGCAAATATGAATTGATGTGGCAAAAAAACGGGGTTTTACCGGACGGTCATCTGAGTGGCACGGGACTATTATTTGAGTCCACGGCGGAGACTTTTGAATTGCCGGAACTCCAAGAAGCGCCCCACGAGCAAGCCATGGCGGAGATAGAATTATTGGGCTTCCCGTTGTGTTCGCCTTTTGAGTTATTGGATGCTTCCGCCAAAAAGGTGGTGCAGGCACGTCCTTTCCGGGTAGCGGATTTTTCGGAGCATATAGGGCGGACGGTTCGGATTTTGGGCTATTACGTGGCGCAGAAGCGCTTGCGGACGAGCAAGGGCAAATTAATGAGTTTTGGGACGTGGTACGATGAAAGCGGTGTATTTTTTGACTCCGTGCATTTTTCGCCTTCATTGAAGCGCAGCCCCTTTCGGGGAAAAGGGATTTATTGGTTGGAAGGCAAGGTGGTGGATGAATTCGGGTTTTTGACGCTGGATGTGGGGCGGATGGAGCGGCTGGGGTTCAACTTTCCAAAAGTTTGAAACTTTTGGAAAGTTTAGTTTGATGTAGTGGTTGGGTGTTGGCTCCGCAGAATTTTATTTTGTTTTCTTTTTGAGACCCCTTCCATAGGTTTCCCTTTCTGCAAAGCTACCATGCTAACCAACGGACGAGAAGAAAGACAAACATACCCCGAATCCCCAAAATATTTAAAGACTTTTTTCATGAAATCCCCAAAAATCCCCGTAGGAGTTTCACAAGGAAACCCCCTACGGCCTTTAAATATTTTGGGGAGAGAGTCCCATGAAAGAGTAGATTCCCCCCATTAAAAGTCTAGTATTAAGCCAAAGCAAAGTTGACCTTTAACACCCTTTTGCAAAGGGTACCGATAGGAATCGGCAGGGGGCTTGCGACTAAAAAGACAACTTTGCTTTGGCTTTCGTAGGAAAATCTTTTTTGGGGTGGATGGAGCGGCTGGGGTTCAACTTTCCAAAAGTTTGAGACTTTTGGAAAGTTTAGTTTGATGTAGTGGTTGGGTGTTGACTCTTCAAAATTCCACAAAAAACAGTAGTTTATGGGGTCAAATTAAGCCGGTATTGGAGACCGCCACACCACATTTTTCAAAAAAAACGGTCAATTATTAAATTTTATGTATCTTAGCCCTAATTTTCATA
>JALVCY010000239.1 GCA_027009605.1 Saprospiraceae bacterium | reverse complement strand
ACTCTTTCAACTTCTTCAACTAACAGAATAATGGATGCAGAATGCCGAATATCGAATAATGAAGTAAAAACCCAAAGAAAAACCCAAATCGTCTCAACCTGCGAAGCACTCAACCACGAAGTCCGAATCCACGATAGTAATCGGGACAGTCTCAACCTAGAGAGCCGAAGGCGAACGTCTCAACTTTTTCAACTAGCGAAGCTTGCGAGCGAATCAACTAGCGCAGCGAATCAACTCTTTCAACTTCTTCAACTAACAGAATAATGGATGCAGAATGCCGAATATCGAATAATGAAGTAAAAACCCAAAGAAAAACCCAAATCGTCTCAACCTGCGAAGCACTCAACCACGAAGTCCGAAGGACGAGTTCTCAACCTAGAGAGCCGAAGGCGAACGTCTCAACTTTTTCAACTAGCGCAGCCTGCGAGCGAATCAACTAGCGCAGCGAATCAACTTCTTCAACTTTTTCAACCAGCAGAATAACGAATGCAGAATGCCGAATGTAGAATAATGAAGTACTAACCCGAATAAGAACCCAAATCGTCTCAACCTAGAGAGCCGAAGGCGAACGTCTCAACCTTCCTCCACTCAGAATTTAAAAATAAAAAAAAATATATTTGTTATCTATTGATAACTAGTGATATATGCACGAGATTAAGGGGTTCCTTTACTTGCGCATTTTGATATATAACAAAAATGTATTATCTTTGCATCACCGTCAATGTTTTACCGTTTAAATCGTCCGCTATGAACCGCTTATTTCTTTTGATTTTTGTTTTGTCTTCTCAATTTACATTTGGGCAAAACTTCCGAGTAGCCATTGCCACCTATACCACTGCTGAAATGCCGGATGCCATCCGGGAAGCAGAAATAAGTGGCATTTTCCGAAAGATAGATCAAAATAAGCTTTACCATTATTACAAAGGCGATTATTTTACTGAAGCAGAAGCGGAGGAAGTCCGATTAGAGATGCTGAGACGTGGATTTATTGATGCCAAGATAATTGATTTGGAGGAGCAAAAATTGTGGTGTGGCTCTCCTTGTCCTTATTTTGTTAATGATTTTGTTTATAATCATATAGGGGCTGATGGCTTGATGGTTGGTTCTGTGTTCTTTTTACGAAAAGGCGACGCAACTGTTAGCCGTGAAGGCTCTAAGACCATTTTTGAATTTGCGAAGGTTCTTAAGAATAATCCAAGTTTTAGGTTGCATCTAGGGGGACATACCGATAAATTCGGATCGGCCGATTACAATATCTATATCGCCAATAAGCGGGTTTTGTCTGTTATTTCAAAGCTAAGGATGTATGGTGTCCCTAGATTTAAAATTTCTCCCATCATCTTTGGAGAAGGCATGCCGCTAGGTGGTGACCCCAAATATGACAGACGGGTTGTCTTGACCATTATTGACTCGAGTGGTCAAGTGGTTAGCCGAAATCGTGCCACTGTCGCAAAGCCACAGCGGGTTTTAGCACGTAAAAGGTAGGACTAGGTTAGTCCCACAATTGGTCTTTGTCTCTATTTCTTGCCCAAAACAGGAAGTTGAATGCGAATCAACTCTCTCAACAAAAAAACGAACAGAATATCGAATGCAGAATGCAGAACCTGCCTGACGGCGTCAGCAGGCAGGTATCGAATGATGAAGTAAAATCCCAATGAAAAACCCAAATCTCTCAACTAGCGCAGCGAATCAACTAGCGAAGCTTGCGAGCGAATCAACTCTTTCAACTTCTTCAACTAACAGAATAATGGATGCAGAATGCCGAATATCGAATAATGAAGTAAAAACCCAATGAAAAACCCAAATCGTCTCAACCTGCGAAGCACTCAACCACGAAGTCCAAAGGACGAGTTCTCAACTTAGAGAGCCGAAGGCGACCGTATCAACTTCATCAACTAGCGCAGCGAATCAACTTTTTCAACTTCTTCAACTAGCAGAACAACGAGTCCAGAATGCCGAATGCTGAAGCCAAGACCAAACCATTACCGAAGCCAAAGACCCAAAAACTATTCCAGTCCGGTTTCAATAATAGAAGACAGGTCAATATGATTTTCAATCAAATCAATAGCTCGTTTGACCTTCCAAGGAGTGCGGGTATTGATTTTTACTTCAATCTGGCTGATTTTGACCACGGATCCATAAGTGTCAAAAGGCGTAACGATGACCGGTATTTTGTGTTCGTTGACGTATTCTAAAGCATCTTTACTTAATTGGATATTGTTTTGTTCATGCATACCGAATACCGTTAAAGCGATTCCATTGATAGAAGGCTTGTTAAATTCTGTCTTAAGGATGCGGATACCTTCATCCAGCCGGTTATAACTAATAATCAACAAGAAGTTCTTTTTGGAGTGGTGTTCTTCATAATTTATCAAAGAACCCGGCAACAAGTCTTCTATTCTATTGTCCATCTTATCCGGATTATGAATGACTTTCCCTTTGATGGCATCCGCTACCGTAGAAAGAATAGGGTAGGATAGCGTCCGGTCATAAGGCACACAACCCAAAAGTGGAATCCCCATTTGATGGAGTTTTTTGCCAACTAATGACCTTACTTTTTCTATTTTGTCCGGTCGTACTTTATTGATGATGACTCCCAGCAGCGGCACATTGGCTTCACGAAATAGGGCAATAGACATATTGAGCTTGTCGATGGTGTTGCCAATCCCCCCTTCTACCACCATAATGACGGAGGCATTAATTAATTTGGCTACATCTGCATTGTTTAGATCAACGACTGAACCGACGCCGGGGTGACCCGTTCCTTCATAGATGACCATGTCATATTCTTTGTCCAGCTTTTCTACGGCTTCCATAATCTCTTCCTTGTAGTGGTATCTCTCCGGATGTTCCAGATACGCTGTGGTCGCTCCTTTTCCAAGAATGACGGGACTATGGACATTAGAATCAATCTTAAAATCCATGTATTGTGCAAACAAAACCGCATCTTTATCGACTTGTAGGTCTTCCAAGTCCACAAACTCCTGTCCCACAGGCTTGCAATATCCAACGTGAATTCCTTTCTTTTTGACGGCGGCGACGAGCCCTAGTGTTGAAGTTGTTTTTCCCACGTGTTGGCTGGTGGCAGCGACGTATATTCTTTTGCGCATTTTTGTAGTTTTTTATTTTTCGCAAGATAGGAACTTGAACCGGTTTTGACAAATCTTTTGGGGCAACATTGGTCAGTATGGGCGCCCTTCCTGCTCAATAGGTTGCAACTCTCTCAACCAGCGAACCTAATCAAAACAAAAGTACCAAAAGGAAGGGCGAATTGAATTCGCCCCACCAATAAAACAAACATATCCAATGTTGAAGTAAAATCCCAATCAAAAATCCAAATCGTCTCAACCTGCGAAGCACTCAACCACGAAGTCCGAATCCACGATAGTAATCGGGACAGTCTCAACCTAGAGAGCCGAAGGCGACCGTCTCAACTTTTTCAACTAGCGAAGCTTGCGAGCGAATCAACTTTCTCAACTAGCGAAGCGAATCAACTTCTTCAACTTTTTCAACTAGCAGAATAATGAATGCAGAATGCCGAATATCGAATAATGAAGTAAAAACCCAAAGAAAAACCCAAATCGTCTCAACCTGCGAAGCACTCAACCACGAAGTCCGAATCCACGATAGTAATCGGGACGAGTTCTCAACCTAGAGAGCCGAAGGCGACCGTCTCAACTTTTTCAACTAGCGAAGCTTGCGAGCGAATCAACTTCTTCAACTTCTTCAACTTCCTCAACTCTCACGACTCAACCCTTCTCATCCATCACAAGACACCCGCCTTGATTTGATGTTGATAAAGCTTGCGATACCGGCTTTGTGGGCGGCTTAACAACTCGCTATGAGTGCCGATTTCTACAATTTGCCCTTGATCCAACACCACAATTTGGTCAGCCTTTTGGACGGTGCCGAGTCGATGGGCAATAATTACGGAAGTGCGTTTCTCGGTGATTTGGGCGATGGCTTTTTGGATAACCGCTTCGGTGGCGGGGTCAATAGAAGACGTGGCTTCATCCAAAATCAAAATATCGGGGTTGGTGATGAGAGCGCGTACAAAGGAGATGAGTTGGCGTTGTCCGGCCGAAAGATTGCTGCCCCGTTCCATGACTTCAAAGTCATAACCGTTGGGCAACCGCTCAAAAAAAGAGTGTGCCCCGATTTCTTTGGCGGCTTCGATGACGGTTTGGTGGGAGATATTGGGATTGCTCATTAAGATGTTTTCCATGACGCTTGCGCGAAAAAGGAATACATCTTGAAGGACGACTCCTATTCTTTTGCGAAGGGCATGCAATTCAAATTCTTTGATAGAATAGGAGCCGATAAAGATTTGCCCCTGTTGGATATCGTAAGATCGATTGAGCAAGCCCGCCAAGGTGGTTTTGCCCGAACCGGTTGTCCCGACCAAGGCCGTGGTTTTTCCGTAAGGAATGACCAAACTCAGGTCTTTTAGAATTGGGTGGCCGGGTTGATAGCTAAAATAGACCTGTTCTAATTTGATGTCTCCGGAAAGTTGGGTGGGGATACGGGTACCTGTATTTTGGACTGCTTCGTCATTGTCTAAAATGGTGAAGACTCTTCGAGCTACAATCAAACCCATTTGTAAGGTGTTAAACTTGTCGGCCATCATCCGGACAGGACGGTATAACATGCTGATATACAAAGGGAAGGCGATGAGTGTGCCGATGGTTACTTCGCCTTTGAGTACGCCCCCGGCTCCATACCAAATCAACAAGCCGGAGGAAATCGCCGTAATTAATTCGATGACTGGGAAGAATACGGCGTAGTAAAAAATAGAATTTAGGTTGGCTTGGGTATAGGTGCGATTGATGGCTTTAAATTTTTGGGCTTCGTCCGCTTCCTTTCGGAAAATTTTGATGGTGTGAATCCCTGATATTCGTTCTTGCAAAAAAGCATTCATCTTGGAGATTTGAGACCTTACGACCTCGTAGGAAGCGCGGACTTTCTCTTTAAAAATGTAGGTGCTCAAAATAAGCAAAGGAAAAACCGTTAAGACAACCAAGGTCAATTTCCAACTAGTCCAGAGCATCATGATAATCACAAAGAGCATGGTCAATATATCCGACACAATGGTAATTAAGCCTTGCGAAAAAATCGTATTAATCGTTTCAATATCATTAATCGTCCGTGTGGTCAAGGTGCCGATAGGTGTCCGGTTAAAAAAGGAAAGTTGCCGCCCCAGTAGATGAGTGAATACCTGTAGCCGGAGTTGTCTGATGATGGCTTGTCCCAGCCACTTGGATTGATAGTTAAACCAATACTTCAAAAAGGCTTCCAGAAGGATGGCTCCGATGGTGGCCGCCGCAATCATCCAAAGATGCGCTACATCTTTCGGAATAATGTAGTCATCGACCATTATTTTTATTAAGGTAGGGCGGAGTACCGCAACGGGAGCAATCAACAACCCAAGGATAGAGACCGTCCAAAATTTCTTTTTGAAAGGCGTGGTAAGTCGTAGGACTCGTCGAAATATGGGAAGTAGTTGTTTTTTGGCCATGAAGTTTTTGCTGCAAATAAGGAACAGCCGGACGCAAGCCTTTGTTGGAGAAACAAGTCAAAATTTCAACCAAAGAAGACAAGATGTCAGGCGTTTGATTATTTGTGCTGACATAATGGCTGTAAAAACGCTGAGAAATGCTTGTTTTGGGCATTGGTACGCAGATTGATGTAGAAAAAGTAAGAATTTTAATTGTCAAACTAAAAAAATATTGAACCATGACACTAGTAAAGTTTAATCCGTTTTTCCCTGCGGTATCCAAAGATTTAGATCAAGCAGTCAATGAATTTTTTAACCGTCCTATTGGTAGTGTATTTAAAGATGAAGTCCCTTTTAATACGCCTGCCATTAATATTCACGAAAGTGAAAAAGGATATACCATTTCATTGGCAGCGCCGGGCTTAGAGAAAGCAGACTTCAAGGTAGAGCTGGAAAATAATATTTTGACTATCTCTGCTGATAAAGAAGACCGCAAGTTGGCTGAAGGGGAAAAAGTAACTAGAAAAGAGTTTAGCTACTACAAGTTCAAGCACTCATTTACATTGCCTGAGGATGTGGACGGCAACAAGATTAAGGCCGAGTACAACAAGGGCGTTCTTGAGTTGATGATTCCTAGAAAGGCGACTAAACTCCTTAAAGCAAAGAACATTGAAGTCAAGTAAAAAGATTGGTTAGCTGTTTTGAAAAAAAAACGGGGGACGAAAGTCCCCCGTTTTTTTTTTATAGCCATCCTAACCGACTTCGAGAATATTCGCAGCGAATGCATAAAGTAGGAATTAGTACAAATCAGAAAATGGCTAGTCCACTTGCTTGTCCCGTCGATGAAATCTTTGGATGATGTCCGGATCGGGGTGCAAGGTGGTTTTCGTCCCTTTGCCTTTGTTGGTATAAGAAATATGATCCAAAACATACCGAATCGAAGCCAACCGGGCTTCTTTTTTGACATTCGCTTGTACAATTATCCAAGGGCTATAAGAAGAATGCGTCTTATAAAACATTTCTTCTTTGTAGTGCGTGTATTTGTCCCAAAGGTCTTGAGCCTTCAAGTCCACCGGGCTGATTTTCCATTGTTTTAGCGGATTGTTTTTTCTCTTATTGAATCGTCTTAATTGCTCACTTTTGGAAATTGAAAACCAAAACTTGAACAAAATAATCCCGTCTTCATAGAGCATGTGCTCAAAATCAGGTACTTGGACTAAAAAGTGTTCATATTGCTTTTGGGTGCAAAAACCATTGACGGGTTCTACGACAGCACGGTTGTACCAACTTCTATCAAAAAAGACGATTTCTCCGGGATTCGGCAATTGATTGATGTATCGTTGAAAATACCATTGACCTTGCTCGACTTCCGTGGGTTTGGGCAAGGCGACTACGCGCATAGACCGGGGGTTCAGATGTTCAATAAAACGACGAATAGCTCCTCCCTTCCCGGCGGCATCACGTCCTTCAAAAAGGATGGCAACCCGTTTCTTATTGTTCATGACCCATTGTTGGAGCTTGATAAGTTCTACTTGAAGTTGTTCGAGCTCCTTTTGATATTCAATGGTTTCAAATAGCTTTCGGGTCTTGCTCCGGTTGTCGAAAACTTTCGTAAAATCGTTGATGTCTTTCAAGTTCAGAATATCATCCAAGCAGATAGATTCTGCCTTGTCCTTTTTTCCTTTTTTTGTAATTTCTCGTTGTCTCCAAACACCGGGTTTTTGTCTGATAGGGTTGGGTGTGCCATTCTTTTTACTCATCTGTTATTTTTTTTGCACTGAACAGTTTTGGGTGGAAGGCCTTCCGGAAAACTGCATTTAAACTTTATGTAGGCACGAATGTACGATAAAAATATGGATTTTAGAAATGAGCCAAAAGAAGGAAAGAACTTCAAAATTAAAATACCCAATCCAAACCCCCTACAAATTTAAAACCTTTTTATCTCGCTTGCAATTAAATTTGGCGACTAGGCATTTTTTCGGAATAAAATTTGGTTGAATAGATTATTGTACAGGCGTTATTATGTTAAAAATGCTTTTTTGCTAAAAATTTATTCCTTTTTTATTGTAAGTATTCGGTTTGTTGATTATCTTTGTCTCAAAGTAGTTTTTGTGTTTATTTGTTTGAGTTAGTCCCTTCGACTCGTCGAAGGGATTTTTTTGCGTAGTTTTAGAATACCAAATATGTTGCCATTTCTACCTATTTTAGGGTATAACCTATTAATACAGAAGGATTTATCTATATAGAACTTTTTAAATTGAATGCAACTTAATGAACGGAGCACTCGTTAGCTTTTCGAGACTAAATTCTTATTCAATGAAAGATCTAAGTTATCCGATAAAATTCATTTTCAAGATTTCTTCTTTAGCCAATGATTTTAGAGCCAAAGATGCTCACAACAAGACCATTGGCTATGTGCGCCAAAAAATGTTTAAGCTGAAAGAAGATATTTCAGTTTATGAAGATGAAACTCGAAAGAAAGTTCTCTTTAAAATTAAAGCCGATAGATGGTTGGATTTTTCTGCGGCTTATAGCTTTACAGATGCTGATGGCTTGGAGTTGGGCAAAATTGCCCGTAAGGGATGGGTCTCTATCTGGAAGGCTCGTTATGAATTGATAGACCAATTTGAAGAACTACAATACCATATCACCGAAGAAAATGCGTGGGTCAAAGTGATGGACGCTTTGGTCGGAGAAATCCCAATCCTAAATATCTTTACGGGGTATATGTTTAATCCCAGTTATATCGTTACCAACCTCAATGGCGAAGTCGTCGCCAGACTCAAAAAAGAACCCTCTTTTACCGGAAGGAGATTTGAAGTCCAAAAATTAAAAGATATTGATTTGGATGATCAACAACGTATTATTTTGGGTCTCATGATGATGGTCTTGCTGGAGCGCCGGCGAGGATAACGGTGTAGCGGCATAACGGTGTAACGGTGTAACGGTGTAACGGTGTAGCGGTCTAACGGTCTAACGGTCTAACGGTGTAACGGTGTAACGGTCTAACGGTATAACGGTGTAACGGTCTAACGGCTAGGCAGCCAAGAGCGTGTTCCTTTGAACGCCGAAGGCAATTGAACGCCCGAAGGGCAAATTGAACGTGCGAAGCACAAATTGAACTAGGTCAAAGGTCAGAATCCCAAATCTCTCAACTAGCGCAGCGAATCAACTAGCGAAGCCTGCGAGCGAATCAACTTCTTCAACTTTTTCAACTATCAGAATATCGAATGTAGAATGCCGAATATCATACAATGAAGTAAAAATCCCCCCCCCCAAAAAAAACAAATCGTCTCAACCTAGAGAGCCGCAGGCGACCGACTCAACAATCTCAACTCCATTAAGAAACCGCCGAATCAATAAAAGCCCCATAACGAGCATCCTTTTTTAGCAAATCTGCATTGCCAACCATAATGATTTGGTCTCGGGCGCGCGTCAAGGCTACGTTTAATTTCCGGTCGATTCCCTCTTCGGATAAAGCGACTAGGTTGTTGAGTTGATAGATTTTGTTGAGGCAAACGGAAAGGATGATGATGTCCCGTGCGCCGCCCTGATAGCGTTCGACGGTGTCGATGGTGAGATACTCCAACCATTCGGGAGCTGCTTGAAAAACAGCTTCTCTTATCTGGGCAATTTGAGCCCGATAAGGTGTGATAATACCTACCGAATCTTTGGTTAGTTTTTTGTTATTTTCTTGGTAAATGGCCTTGATATGTTGGAGTATTTCGACAATTTTTTGGGCTTCGTATTGGTTTTTTTTGCCGGAGCCAATGGCATCATCCACCGGAGCATCACAAAAAACCAGCCGCTCCGTTGCCAGTGTTTTACGTAAGTCTATGTCCGAAGAAGTGTGCAAGTACTCTTTGGCAGATTGTCTGGGATTTAAGCCTTCCGGCAAAATATGGAGTTGGTTGTCATAAAAATGTTGGTTGGCAAAAGCCATTACTTTTTCGTGCATGCGTCCTTGCATACTTAGCATGCCATAGGCCCAATCCCATCCATTTTTGCGGCAACGCATAAACAGCCGTTCAAAGTAAGAATTGGATAAATCCTGAATGCCAATGCCGGCCAATAAATCATCTTCTTTTTTTGCAAAAATCTTTTTTTGAGCGACAACGGCCGGTAGTTGGCGATGGTCTCCGACTAGGATAAAACGCTTGACCCGGCTCAAAATTCCTATCAATTGGGGTTCTAGTATCTGGGAGGCTTCGTCAATGAGCGTAGTGTCAAATTTCATGAATTCAAAAATCTCCGGCTTGGTGATAATGGAAGAAATCGTCGAAACCACAATGCGGTGTTTCTGGATTTCTGCCTTCACTTCCTTACGGGTATTCAGTGATTTAATTTTTTCCGAAAGGAGCTGACCACGAAAACGGGGGTGGGTCGAATTTGTGTTTCCAATCCGGAAGTACTGCGTTTTGATTTCAGGCATATCGGATTCTATGGCGGCGCAAATTTCATCTACGGCGCGGTTGGTATAGGCCAAGAGCAGGATGTTTTGCGGTGTGCTAGTCACCCAAAAATGTACAGCGGTTTTTAGGATGACGCTTGTTTTTCCGGTGCCCGGCGGCCCCCAAAGCAGGAAGTAATCTTTGGCCGATAGCATTTTGGTCAAGATGGCTGTTTGCTCAGAAGTCAGGTTGGGCGTGGCCGGGAAGGCTTGCAGTTTATTTTTTTTAGGAGCTTGCAGTGTGAGCAACAGATTTCTTCGTGCGGGGTCGGCCGTCGCCCATTCAAAGAGAGAGCGATAAAGAGACTGAAAAGCCCGTTCCCAAAGGTCGGGTTCGAGCATCCAAAGAGAATCTTTGCTCAGGTCTTCCGGATTGACTTGATAGGAGCGCAATTGGACTTTGACGATTTGGTCGTCCATAAAAATAATACTTCCTTTGATTACTCGAGCTTGGAGTATGGACGCACTTTCTTTTTTGTCGGGGTGCAAGATGACGATGTCTCCGACCCTGAAATTGGCCAAAGGATTGGTGGTCTCCGTTTTCTGAAAAGTAATGACCGGAAAGTCGGAAGACGTATCGGAGTCTTTTATTTTTAAGCCCTGCAAAATAGAAAAGTCTGCTTCTTTTTGAGCTTTGGAGTGCGTCCAAAGTTGAGCTTGCCCGCTTCGGCTGTTAGGGGAGGCATCTCCTACTTTGGCGAGCCAGTTTTCTCTTGCGATAAACGAAGTAAAGGCTTTGAAATAATGCTGCTCCAGCCGGTTTAGTTCGCTGTAGGTTTCATAGAAAGTTTGGAAGTTAGTAAAGGTAAATCCCTTGTACTTTCCGAATTGTTGCTCGTGGATATATTCCAATATAGAAGTGCTATCTAATTGATTATCATTGATTTGCATCAAAGCTTTCTCGATAGCAACGAGTTCGTTTCGGGCTTGGATGGCTTCGTATTGGATGGCCTTGATGCGGGGGGCAAACTTGAGCTGGTCGGTGTCCAAGGCTGAATAAAGGATGTAGTTGGTCGGCTTATTTTTGGGAGAAACCGACCGAATGAGCAAGTCGTAGAGTAGGGTTTGCGTATAATGAGATTGGCTCAAACCATAGCGGTTGGGTCGAAAAGGTTTGCCACTTTTGAGCTCGATGATGACGCTTTTATTTTCTTCTGTCTTACTTTCGTAAAAAAGGTCTAGCCGCCCTTGAATGCCAAAAGTATTAGAAAAGAAGGCGGGTTCAAGGACTGCTTTTTGGCGATTGATTTGTTCATTTTTAAAATCTTGCGTAATGACCTTGTAGATGGAGACAAAGTGCTTTTGGCTTTTTTGATAGACGGTGCGGATACTCGCATCGTCCCATATTGAAAAAATCAAAGGATATTGTCGAAAGACTTTAGGGAATAGCTCTTTGAAGGATTGTTCAGGATTGGTCGTCAATTCATCCAAGAAAAAGTTGGCGATATTACCAATCATAATAGGAGTCGTGACCTCGTAGGGCAAAAACTTATTGACCATATAGCCCAGCGGGAGATTGTGTTGTGCCCCAATAGACGCCGCAACGGCACTGACATCCATCAAGTAATTAGGTTCCAATACAAATCCTTTCGGATAATAAACCCCGTCTTCGTCCATTTCCACATCGAGTAGTTGGATATGGGTGGGATAACCAAACACTTTGTCCAGCAAGATGATAGACTTTTTGAAATTTTCATTTCTTTCCGGCATGTTGTACCGGATTCTGATTTTGTCATCGGGGTCGCTTTCGCGAAAGGCAATGAGTTCTTGTGATTTTGGAAGCTTTCTTATGACGACGACGCTTACATGGGCTTGGTAAGATACAATTTTGGTGTCTTTCTTGATTTTAGGCGGAAACTCATAAGGGATTTTGGCTTTAGTCTCATCGGGGATGGTTTGTTTGGCCAGCACTTCCAATAAATGGGCACAGACCGCAATGCCCAAGTCTATGGTTTGTTTGAGTTCGTCTTCTGTGCGTTTGGTGGCGTACCTGGTTTTTATCCGAAAGGAATTGGAGAAGTAATGCAGCTTGGGAGAAAAACTAAATTTTTGGGAGATGTAAGCCAGTTTGGCAAATAAGGTGGTGAAGTGAAGACGTTCTTTTTTGACGGCTTCATCGAGTATGGTCTGAAAGATAAATTGGGTTTTTTCTAGCTTGTTTTCCGGGTTTTTGGATGTAAGATTAAGATTATAAAGGTTTTTAAGAAAATATTTGAAAATTTTTTGGTCAATCATTTGTTATTTCGTTTTTTTTCCCTATCTTGGCACTGAATTTGAGCACTGGAACGTATCCAACAACACTATTTAGTCTTCCCCTGAACTAGGTTTTCACCCGTAATGAAGCAAATTAATCCCTTCGATTTGTTTGTTACACATTTTCTGGCTTGACCTAATCGAAGGTCTAAAATTACGAATTATGTTGATACTTTACGTTTTAATTGGTGGTTTTTTAGTGGGAGCAGTGATAAATAACAATCTGGATGTTATTTTAGGTCGCAGATAGTTTTGTCTCTCTGTGGATTGACCGCTACGAAAGAACTCAGAAGAAGCAGTTGCCTTTGTGTGCAACTGCTTCTTTTTTTGTAACTATTTAGCCACCCGCTAATTTTTGTTAGAAAATGCCCTTTTTGCGCCTGTTTTTGCTAAAATTTTCTCACGCAGGGACGCACGGCCGTGCGTCCCTGCGTCAACATCCACAAAAATGCCTATTTTCTACCTAAAAATTGGGGCACCTAAACAGTTACCTTTTTTTTTGTGTCTGATAACGCCGTATATTGGAGTACTTTGTTCTTGCTTCATTTCTGAGCAAGATTTTACTAAAAAAATATTAAACAAAATAACATATATGCCAAAATACTATATATTGGCATGGTGTTTGCTACCCTTCTACTAGGTAAAAAGACCAAATTTTTGGTTTTTTGGCCTTTCCCATGGATCCTTTGCATTGTTTTTTATCATAAAAGACCACAAATCATGTTGTTAATGTATGTTGCATTGGGTGCTTTTTTAGGCGGGGTGATTCTATTTAGCATCGCAAATTCTATGTCAAATCGTACCACCGACGAATAATAAATTCCCCCCCTAATTTTAAAGCCTTGCCCCTTTGGGGGTAGGGCTTTTTATGTCAAGTGCTGAAATTGTTGGGCTCACTTAGAGAAGTATGCTATAACCGACATGCCCAATAGAGATTTTACCTTGCTATCTGCTCGTGGCGCAAATGAAGTGGGCGCAGTCGGGTTTTGTCCCCTACATTTCTATAAATAACAAACTGATTTGAGTGTGTGAC
>JALVCY010000238.1 GCA_027009605.1 Saprospiraceae bacterium | reverse complement strand
AACACTAAGTTTACACTAAGAAACGCTACAAATTCTTGGCTTCAGACTGCTAAAATTTGGGTGAGAAATAGTCCACACATAGGCTAACATATTATAAAAATTTTCTTTCGTTTACCCTAACTGTTCAATCGAAGATGCTGGAAATCAACTAGTTATGTGCAATCAGTTGAACGATTGAACGCTTGAACAATTGAACAGAAGGCATTCCATCAAAATAATATTTGGCAACTGTTCCAACCATTTCAAAAACCCGACTTTTCGGAGCAGACTCAATGTTGAAGTCATAACTAGACCGGAACAAGCTCATGGCTTAAATAGAGCTAAATATTTTCCTAACTAAACCGTTATCCTCCAAAAGTGTTAGGTAATGAAGCAAGAATGAAGTGCTCCGATATACGCAATTATTTTTGCTTCATCACTTAGTACAACAAAACACACGTTATGCGTAAAATTCTGGCCGCCTTTCTAATCCTTTGGGGCTTTAGTCTCCAAGCTCAAATCCATCATAAACTTAAAGTGGACATCGATCCCGGTACTTCTGCGATTTGGGTCGTAGATGAAATTACTTTGCCGGAAGGCAAAGAAGTTGATTTCTTCTTGAATTCTGATTTGCAACCGAATCCCCGTACTAAAGGACTGTCTGTCAATAAGTTATCATCTAATCAGCAGGCTCACGATATGGGGATGGATCATGATGATGCCGGGGGGGCTAATGAGTTGAAGTTGACTAAATGGCATCTGGCTTGGGCAGACCGGTATCCGGCGGCGAAGACTTTTACCATCGAATATGCGGGTGTGATTCACTCTGCACTGGAGCAAAGTGCAAAAAATTATCAGCGGGGATTTAGTGAGTCTCCGGGAATTATCTCCAAGAAAGGTATTTATTTGGCGGGTTCTACTTATTGGGTGCCTATAATTGGGGACGAAATGATGACTTTTGAGATGGACGTCCGTTTGCCTAGAGCTTGGAAGTCGGTCTCCCAAGGTAAGCGAACCCAATCCAAGGACGGCAAAGATCAATGGGTTTGTGATAAACCCCAAGAAGAAGTGTTTTTGATTGGGGCGGAATTTGCGGAGTATAGCTTCGATGCGGGTAATGTCAAGGCCATGGCTTTTTTGCGGACTCCTGATGAAGGATTGGCTAATAAATACTTGGAGACTACCGCACAGTATCTGGATATGTATCGGCAGATTCTGGGTTTGTATCCCTATTCTAAATTTGCTTTGGTAGAGAATTTTTGGGAAACCGGCTACGGGATGCCGTCTTTTACCTTGCTTGGAGAAAAAATAATCCGTTTTCCTTTTATCTTGCATTCGTCCTATCCGCATGAATTATTGCACAATTGGTGGGGCAATAGCGTCTATGTGGATTTTGACAAAGGTAATTGGTGCGAGGGATTGACGGCCTATATGGCAGATCATTTGATTAAAGAGCAGCGCGGCAAGGGGGAAGATTATAGGCGCTCTACTTTGCAGAAATATAGTGACTTGGTAAATGCCGGAAATGACTTTCCTTTGACGGAATTTAAATCCAGGTATGATGGCCCCAGTGAAGCGATTGGTTATGGAAAATCCTTGATGATGTGGCACATGTTGCGACGTAAATTTGGGGATGAAAACTTCTTGAAAGCGATGCAAATATTCTATAAAAAGAATCGCTTTAAACGGGCTTCTTTTGATGATATTAGACAGGCTTTTGAGTCGGTGACGAACACGAATCTAAAGCCGTTTTTTGACCAGTGGGTCACTCGCAAAGGAGCGCCCAAGTTGACCATCGAAACCGTCAAGTCTCAGCCCTTGATAGAAGGCGGTTATATGGTGACGATTCGGTTGAGTCAGAAGCAATCCGGACAGCCTTTTCAGCTGGATGTACCTATTTCGGTAGTGACTGAAAGGGGGACTTATAATTATGTGAAACAGATGAAATCCAGGTCTCAAAAGTTTGTTTTTACATTTGCTAGTGAGCCCCGGAAGGTATTGGTTGATCCACAGTTTGATTTGTTTAGAATTTTAGATGTCAAAGAAGTTGCACCGGCATTGACCAAGGCTTATGGAAGTGATAAAACCTTGATTATCATGCCTAAAGGTGCAAAATTGGGCAGTACTTATGATGCTTTCGCAAAAAGTTGGATAAAAGATGAACCGGCTAAATTTGAATTAATCTATGACGATGCGATTCAAGAATTGCCTTCCGGAAAAACAGTTTGGATTTTGGGTTTTGAAAATCGTTTTGCGCAAGCTGTCCGGACCGGGATGCAAGTTTATCATGCCGATATGACCCGGGACTCTATCCGTTTTCCAAATAAAAATCTAGCGAAAAGAAATCATGATATTATCATTACCTTACCCCATCCGAAGGACGTCAATGAAGCGGTAGTTTTTGTTGCCATAGGAGACGATGCGGCCATCCCGGGTTTAGTCCGAAAACTGCCCCATTATGGTAAATATAGTTACCTTGCTTTTGAAGGCCCGGAGCCTACTAATATTGCAAAAGGTCAATGGCCGGTCATTAGCTCTCCTCTTGTGAAAGAATTAAAAATAAATGCACCGGCTGCGAAGCTGGAAAAAAGAAAAGCTTTGGCTTATTTAGAGCCTGTTTTTTCGTCTAAAGACATGATGAAAGACATCCGGTTTATGGCTTCCCCAAAAATGAAGGGACGGGGCTTGGGGACTCCGGAATTGGATCAAGTAGCAGATTACATTGCTTCTTCTTTTGCGCAAGCAGGCCTGCAACCGGCGGGTGAGCAAAACACTTACTTTCAAAATTGGACAGCAGATGTAAAAGGCAAAAAAGCCGTAAAAATGAAAAATGTCATCGCCAAGATTCCCGGAACCAACCCTCAATTCAAAGATGAACCGGTGGTGATTTCTGCTCATTACGATCATTTGGGAAAGGGATGGCCGGATACCCATACGGGAGATAAAGGGAAGATTCATTTTGGGGCTGATGATAATGCTAGTGGGGTGGCGGTACTATTGGAGTTGGCTAGGCGGATGGGCAAAACAGCGAAGCCGCAGCGGCCGATTATTTTTGTCGCCTTTACGGGGGAAGAAGCCGGGTTGGTCGGGTCTCGATATTTTGTAAAAGCAGCTCAAGAAAAGTTTTTTGCCAATATAAACCTAGATACGGAAGGCTCGCTTTTTGACCAAAAACTAATCATCCTAAATGCCAATACCGCCAAAGAATGGAAATTCATTTTTATGGGAACGGACTATGTGACAGGGGTGCCTACACAGTTGGTAATGAAGCAGTTAGACTCTAGTGATCAAGGTGCTTTTATTGAGAAAGGCATTCCGGCTGTTCAGTTTTTTTCCGGTGCTACCGAAAATTATCACCGGCCGTCAGATACGCCGGATAAGATAGATGCCGCCGGCTTGGTAAAGGTGGCAACAGTCGCCAAAGAAGTATTGGTTTATCTCGCTGACCGCTTAGAGCCGATGCCGTTTACCGGAGAGAAGAAGGAAGATAGGAAGGCAGGGCAAGGAACAAAGGATAAGGTGATTTCATGGAAGGCCTCTACCGGTTCGGTACCTAGCTTCTCTTATGAAGGGAAAGGCGTCAAAATCGGTATGGTGCCGAAGGGTACACCGGCTGAAAAAGCAGGTTTGAAAAAGGACGACATTATTATAGAATTGGCCGGGCATCCGGTTGAAGATTTGATGGCCTATACGTTGGAATTAAAAAAACTTAAACCCGGACAAACGGTCTCCATTAAGGTGCTCAGAGAAGGCAAAGAATTGGAGAAAAAAATTACTTTAAAAGCTCGCTAAAAGGTCGCTCAAGAATAGCACTAAATGAATTTTTATGTCCACTAGCTTAAATAAGTTTATTTCCCAAACCGGCATTAGCTCCCGTCGTGA
>JALVCY010000237.1 GCA_027009605.1 Saprospiraceae bacterium | reverse complement strand
GCAGACTTTTGGTTTTGATGTAAAAAAAGACTATAAGGAAATCCGTAAAATCATCGGCTATATGCCCGGACAGTTTTCCTTATATCAAGATTTGACGGTTGAAGAGAATTTACAATTTTTTGCCAAAATATTTGGCGCAAGCATCTCTGAGAATTATGAATTGATTGCAGAGATTTATGACCATATCAAACCTTTTAAAGATAGAAAGGCCGGCGACCTTTCCGGTGGTATGAAACAAAAATTAGCGCTGTCTTGCGCACTCATTCACCACCCCAAAATTTTGTTTTTAGATGAGCCGACTACCGGGATTGATGCGGTCTCCAGAATGGAGCTTTGGGACATGCTAAAATCGCTAAAGAAAAAAGGTGTAACTATCGTAGTATCAACGCCTTATATGGATGAAGCCTTGCTTTGTGACCGTATTATGCTCTTGCAAGAAGGCACTATTTTAGATAGCAATACGCCCCCGGGTATTGTGCAAAATTTTGATAAAAGCATTGTTGCCGTAGAGACCAAGGATAATAAAAATTCCATCAAAGGATTAAGGCAATTGCCCTATTTAGATAGTGTGCACACGTTTGGATATGAGATACATGCGTCAGCAACTCAACCTATAGATATTGAGCTTTTGAAAAGTGATTTGGAAAAGATGGGTTTTGGAGATGCAGAAGTAAAAAGAATCACTCCGACCATTGAAGATTGCTTTATGGATTTGATGCAAAATGCCGCTAATCATGGATAAAGAAATTGTTATTTACGCTGATAATTTGACCAAAAACTTCGGTTCTTTTTGCGCTGTGGATAAAATCTGTTTTGAGATTGAAAAGGGAGAAATCTTTGGTTTTTTGGGTGCGAATGGAGCCGGCAAAACTACCGGAATAAAAATGTTGACCGGCCTGCTGATGCCTTCATCAGGCGAAGCAAGAGTGGCGGGATTTGATGTCTTTTCAGAAAGTGAAAGTATTAAGAAAAATATCGGCTACATGAGTCAGAAGTTTTCTTTGTATGATGATTTGACAGTCAATGAAAATATTCGATTTTATGCCGGAGTTTATGGCTTAAGCAAAAAAGAAATTAAAATTAAAAAAGATGAATTGATTGCTAAGCTGGGGTTAGAAGATGTGCAGGATACTTTGACCAAGGAATTGCCTTTAGGGTGGAAGCAAAAACTGGCTTTTTCTATTGCAATCATTCATCAGCCTAAAGTTGTCTTTCTGGATGAGCCAACCGGTGGTGTAGATCCTATTACCCGGCGGCAGTTTTGGGAAATGATTTTTGATGCGGCGGCTTCCGGAATTACCGTTTTGGTCACTACGCACTACATGGATGAAGCAGAATATTGCGATAGAGTCTCGATTATGGTGGATGGAAAAATTGTGGCTTTAGGCACGCCCGGAGAATTAAAAGCGAAATACGGAAAAGACGACATGAATAGTATTTTCATAAAATTAGCAAGGGGATGAGAAAGGTTTTTGCAGCATTTGTAATTAAGGAGATAAAGCATATTTTGCGAGATGTACAGACCTTGGTCATTTTAATAGGAATGCCTATTGTCTTGGTTACCTTATTTGGTTTTGCCGTTAAAAATGAAATTAATGATGCCAAAATCGCCATTATAGATTTATCGAAAGATGAGCTTTCTGCTGAGTTGATTCAAAAATTAGTCTCTTCTAACTATTTCATTGTCAGTCAATTGCCGACATCTAGGCAAGGGATAGAGCCGATTTTTAGAAAGGGAGAAGCCAAGATGGCTGTGGTTTTTGAGCCTGATTTTGCGACCCATTTTTATAGAGATAAAAAGGCTTCAATCCAGCTTATCGCCGATGCTTCCGATCCCAATACCGCCAATATGCTGCTAAATTATGCGCAAGCGATTATTATGGATTTTCAGAAATCTAAAAATAATGCTTCCAAAATGCCCTATCGAATTAAGATGGAAACGAAGATGCTTTACAATCCTACTTTGAAGAGTGTCGTCTATTTTGTGCCCGGGATTATGACCATTATTTTGATGTTAATATCTGCAATGATGACTTCGATAACCATTGCCAAAGAGAAGGAGAAAGGGACGATGGAGATTCTACTGGCTTCACCATTAAATCCGTCTCTAATTGTCATTGGCAAGGTGGCACCGTATATTATTTTGGCCGTTTTTAATGCGGCAACGATTATTGCCTTGGGGATCTGGGTTTTTAAAATGCCATTGGTGGGGAGTATGGGCTTGTTGACGGGGGAGATTCTTTTATTTATTATTACTTCTTTGTCGTTGGGTGTTTTTATTTCTACCATTTCCCAGTCGCAGCAGGTAGCGATGTTGATTTCCTTGATGGGTTTGCTTTTGCCTTCTATCTTATTATCCGGATTCATATTTCCTTTGGAGAGTATGCCACAGCCTTTGCAGATAATTGCTAATGTCATCCCGGCCAAATGGTTTATTCAAATTTTAAGGGGCATCATGGTCAAGGGCGTAGGAATGGAATTTTTGTGGAAACAGACCTTAGTGTTGATAGGTATGTCAGTGTTTTTAATTGCCATTAGTATTAAGAAATTCAAAATCAGATTGGAGTGATATGAAAACAATATTATTCATCATACAGAAGGAGTTCATTCAAATCTTTCGCAATAAGGGGATGTTGCCGATACTTTTCGTCATGCCTTTTATTCAGTTGGTATTGCTCTCTTTTGCGGCAGACTATGAAGTCAAAAATATTAAGCTGCATATCATAGACAATGACCGGAGTCAGGCATCGCGCTTGATTATTTCTAAATTTAGAGCCAATGACCATTTTGAATTAGTTGGTTATGGTGCTTCCGCAAAACAAGGTTTTGATGAGTTGAATGCCGGCACGGCGGATTTGTTTGTGCATATTCCTTTGGGTTTTGAAAAGAAGCTCATTCAGGAAAAGACATCAAGTATTCAAATAACTGCTGACGCCGTCAATGGCGTAAAAGCAGCTATATCAACGGGTTATGTCCAAAACATCATTGCTTCCTACAATAAAGAATTTTTAAAATCACTCAAGCGACCTGCCGGAATGGTTGCCCTGCCGGTAATAGATGTTGCTTACTCCAATTGGTATAACCCACAATTAAATTACAAAAACTTCATGGTTCCCGGTATTTTAGTTATGTTGGTAACGATGATTGGAGCCTTTTTGTCCGGCATGAATATCGTGAAGGAAAAAGAAGATGGCACCATCGAACAACTGAATGTAACGCCCATAAAAAAATATCAATTTATCATCGGCAAGCTTGCCCCGTTTTGGGTTATCGGTATGGTTATTTTGACGATAGGGCTGATAATAGGAAAGATTATTTTTAATATTCCGATGGTCGGTTCTTTATTTTTGGTGTATGGGTTTACGGCTATTTATTTATTATTAATTTTAGGTTTAGGATTTTTTATTTCTACGTTTACGACTACGCAGCAACAGGCCTTGTTTTTGGCTTGGTTTGTTTTGGTTATTTTTATTTTGATGAGTGGCTTGATGACTCCGATTGAGAGTATGCCACATTGGGCGCAGGTCTTGACTAAATTTAATCCGGTAGCTTGGTTTGTTGAGTTCAATCGTCGGGTGCTTCTAAAAGGCAGTACTTTTCCGGATGTCCAAGATTTCTTTTTCTATATTGCGATGGCAGCCGTGGTGATGAATGTAGCTGCTGTGGTTAATTATCGGAAGCGGGTGTGAGTTTTGATGTTTCTGATTAGTCTGCTCCGACAAGTCCACTTAGCCAAGAATTAATGTGATGAAAAAAAATTATTTGGTTACGATACAAAACTTTCCCAAAATTCTAAATTTTTGGAAAGTTGTCGAAAGTTTTTGATAAAGAGACCAAATAAAAATTTGATGACACAAGAACAATCCACTACATCCAG
>JALVCY010000236.1 GCA_027009605.1 Saprospiraceae bacterium | reverse complement strand
ATATTCGGAAGATTTGAATAAATCTGTGAATTCTCCAATCGGGAAATACACTTTTCAACCGAAAAGCGGAATTATAGAAGTTGACGGAACTAAAATTAGCATAAGCCTAAATGAAGTTGGTGGAGCAAATCCGGCAACAGAACCGTTTCGAATGACACTCTATTTAGACAAAGCTTACGAAACCCAATTGACCATTTTTCCTAAAACTTTTTGGAATAAAATTTTGGATGCTCTTCTACCCAAAAGGAATGAATTTATTCCAAAACCAATTAGAAAGCAATTTTGGTTTAACGGACATAAAGGCCTGTTGAATGCTCTCGTATCAGACAAGATTTTCACAGATAACATCTTAAACGAAAGAGTTTTTATAAAAACAGTAAAGAAGCCTACCCACCGAATTGTATTAACACCGGAATTTGGGATTCGGGACATCGACCAATTCGAAAAGTTTGTTTCTATATTAAAACGAATTGAAAATAAAATAAAAAGCGCCCACAAATTAGTAAGCCCCGATTAATCGTTGAGTCTGCTCCGAAAAATCAATTGGGGACAAACGAAAGAAGAAAATTAGAATATAAAAATAATAAATACCTTAGACAGGGAGTAAGGAATTGCAGACAAAGCTAGTATTTAACTCACTGGCAATCAATGCCTTAGTGAATTCTTAGTGGCAACTTCGTGTACTTAGTGGTTAGGCATACACTTTTCCTTACCACTAAGTTCACTTTAGATAACACTAAGTTCACATTAAGAAACGCTATAAATTCTTGGTATTGGACTGCTAAAATTTGGGTGAGAAATAGTCCACACAAAGACTAACCTATTATAAATACTTTCTTTCGTTTACTCTGACTGCTTAATTGAAAGCGCCGGACATTAATCTAGGCGACTAAAGTCGCCGATACAGACGTCTTCCTACCTTCGGCGTCTGTGTCTCCTATGCTTTTTGTGTTTCTTTTTAGAAGAAATCTTTCGATAATGTCCTTTTTGCTTTTCTTTTGGTTGGGGATGAACACTTTTGACGAAGTAGCGCCCTACGGACAAACTAAATACTCTATTCTTGGCCACTCGCCCATCCACCGTGGCAATATTCCCCAAACTACCGGTATAGGACAATTCAACCATTAAGGATTTAAACTCAAAACCCAAGCCAGCAAAAAGGCCAAAATCCATCCTTTTCAGAGAGTTAATATCATTCTGATTATTCCATTTGGATTGATTGACTTGAATGGTATTTTGGTGCTCCAAGTCTTTTTCAGTATTCCATTTGCTGATAATTCCGATACTCATTTGTGGCCCGACCGCAGCAAAATAATTCAGCTTGCCGAGCTTTTTTTGGATTTTTGCCCGCAAGGGTATCTCCAAATAGGTCACACTCCGCCGGCCAAAGATTTCAAAAGGATAATCCGATTCTTTTTTGTTGTCCGCCAATCGCACCACATAGCCCTTGGTGGACACTCCGATGGCGGCTTCCACAGCAAATAAACTGTCTATTGGCTTATAACCCAAGACTTCAAAATGAGCTCCTGCTCGGCTTTGGGGCGTCACCCCAATGATGGCTTCCGGCTGCTTCACAATCATATTAGCACTGTTGATGCCGGCACGAATCCCTAGTTTTTGCGCAGAAAGATGGGAGGTCAGCAATAGAAGGACAAGAATTGAAAAGGATGATTTTAGTTGATGCATCTATCTATGTATTTGGTGATATAGAGGTAACAAGGGATTTACATCAAGTATTTTGCCAAGTTTTTGTTTGGGACTGCCGGGGAGGGTGGGTCTTTGGTCTTTGGGACGCAGTAAGCTGCTTTTGGTCTTTGGCTTCGGTGGTGGAGTGTTCTCGGTTTTGTTGCTGGAAGTTTAACTTTTGTGGTTGAAGATGTTGAGATGCTCGCTAGAGCCGGTGGTTGAGCTGTTTTAGATTTTGGAAAACGTTGGATTTGGGGCTTTTTTGCCTGATTACTTGTTATTCTACCACTAATTCCATCGAAAATCGAAAAAAAAGCTCCTAATTTCTTAAGAGCTTTTTTTGTTGTAGTCATCGAATAAAGAATAATCAATCAGCCCACTCTAAAATTTTTCGGCTGACGTCCGCCTTACTTTTCTCAAAAGCAGCCGGATCCATAGAAGAGCCTTCGATGGCTAAGACTTGCATATTGGTAATGCCCAAAAAACCAAAAATAGTTTTTAGATAAGGCGTCATAAAGTCTAGCGCCTGCATTTGGGGATTAGAAAAAACCGCTCCCGTCGCAGTAATAAAAACAATCTTTCGGACGGTAGAGATTAAGGGTTTGAATACTCCCTGCTCCGTAATCTCAAACGTCTGATTCACTCTTGAAATATGATCAATATAGGCTTTTAGAGAAGACGGAATCCCAAAGTTATACATCGGCAAACTAATGACTACGGTATCGGATGCCTTTAGCTCGGCAATGAATTCATCGGACAGTTTTAGGGCGTCCTTGAGTTCCGGTGTTTTAGCTTCTTCGGGTGTATAAAAGCCTTGAATGGTCAAATCCGATAAATGGGGCGGCGGATTCTTAACGAGATCTCTATGAACCACTTTGCCGGCTGGATTAATGGATTTCCATTGTTTTTGGAATTCGTCGGCGACCTTTCGGGAATGAGAATCATGAATTCTGGTACTGGTGTCAATTCTTAGTAACTGCATGTTTTTTTGATTTGGTAATAAAAGAATAGTCAAAGAAACCGGGCTTGCGCCAAATGAATTGTTCAATACAACTAAAAATATAGATTTTCGGTCAAATAGATTGAATAAAGCCTTTTCTTCGTTTCTCCAAGTGAAATTGCTTGGGGGAGACACCTATTTTTTTCCGAAAGGCCGCAATAAAATGAGAGACATTTTTGTAGCCCACTTCAAAAGCAAGGCTGGAAATGTTCCATTCTTTTTGGTTCATTAAGGCAATGGCTTTTTGTATTCGTTGGTCGATAAGCCATTTTTTGGGAGATTGACCGTAGAGCCGTTTAAAGTCCCGATGAAAAGAAGACACGCTTCTTCCGGACAAATAGGCATAATCTGCAATGGCCAAAGGTTTGTCAAAATTAGATGCCATCAATTCCTTGATGCTTTGTTTTTGCTTGTGCCGGATACAATAAATAGCATGCCCAAAGTCCCGTCCCTGCTCTGTCAAAGAAATTAAATGCAACAATTCCAATAACTTTGAGCGGGTAATAGAATGATGGCGGCCACTGTTGTCGGCATAAAGCGAAATCAACGTATCTACATAAGTATCAATGCTTTGTGTACGTTTCATCACTTTAAATGGCATGCAAGTCGGCTGATAGTCTTCCCAATCCGACATCTTCACATAGTCATCAATTAGGGCTTCATCGAAAAAAAAGATAAGGGCTTCAAATGGTTGATTACTAGGTAGGATATCGGAAATCATATACAGACCTTTCGGCAAAAAAACCATTTGCTTGGTGCCTATAATGGTTGATTGTCCGGAATGACTGACGATACGCATTTGGCCATTTTGGACAACAGTCACCGCATGAGCAGCTAAATATTTTTCCTGTTCCAATTCGGTTTGATACACCTTTTTAGAAATAACACTTGCCAAGCCATCCGCCAAAAGGATTTGAGCTTGCGCTAATTCAAATAAAGCTTGTGGCACAATTTTCATAATAGCCCAAAGATAAGGAAAGTCCTTTACAGAAAATATACACTTTCTCTAAAAATATTCATTTTCGGTCAGGTACGTTTGGTCTTTGGCTTCGGTGGTGGGTGGTTTTTTACTTCATCATTCATTATTCGGCGTTCTACATTCGATATTCCGGTAGTTGAAAAAGTTGAAGAAGTTGATTCGCTTCGCTAGTTGAGAAAGTTGAGAACGGTCGCCTTCGGCTCTCTAGGTTGA
>JALVCY010000235.1 GCA_027009605.1 Saprospiraceae bacterium | reverse complement strand
TAACGGTGTAACGGTATAGCGGTGTAACGGTTTAACGGCTAGGCAGCTAAAAAATCTTACAACTATTTGAAATACAGAATCCAAAATATCATATAATGTGTAAAATCCCAATCAAAAACCCAAACCATCTCAACCTGCGAAGCTCTCAACCACGAAGTCCGAAGGACGAGTTCTCAACCTAGAGAGCCGAAGGCGAACGTCTCAACTTTCTCAACTTCTTCAACTAGCGAAGCTTGCGAGCGAATCAACTCATCAACTTCCTCAACTCAGCAAAGCAGCCACAAAAATAATTCCCTATTACAAAAACTTTCCCTAACTTTGCGAATCTTATCCAAAATGGATTGAACTGACTAGTAGGTTTTAGCTATCTGCCCTTTTAAAACCGGCGACCTAAAGCCTATTAAAAATAAAAAATTATGTCCTACCTATTCACATCGGAATCTGTATCTGAAGGCCACCCTGATAAAGTTTCTGACCAAATTTCAGACGCTATTCTTGACGCCTTTTTGGTGCAAGATCCTAACGCAAAAGTGGCTTGCGAAACGCTCGTCACTACCGGCTTGGCCGTCGTCGCCGGCGAAGTCCGTTCTAAAGCCTATGTCGATGTCCAAGAAACAGCCAGAGACGTCATTAGAAAAATTGGCTACACCAAAGCAGAATACCAATTTGAAGCCAACTCCTGCGGGGTCGTTTCGGCTATTCACGAGCAATCTCCTGACATTGCGCAAGGCGTCGATGTCGGCAAAAAAGCTGAAGAACAAGGTGCTGGGGATCAAGGCATTATGTTTGGTTATGCCACCAACGAAACCAATAACTACATGCCTTTGGCGCTGGATTTATCGCACCTTTTATTACAAGAATTGGCGGCTATCCGCAAGGCCGGCAAACAAATGAAATACTTGCGCCCGGACTCCAAATCACAGGTCACCATCGAGTATTCGGAAGACCACAAACCCATTCGCATTGAAGCCATCGTATTGTCCACTCAGCACGATGACTTCGACGAAGAAAAGAAAATGCTCAAAAAAATCTCTGATGATGTCAAAAAGATTCTCATCCCCAGAGTAATGAAAAAATTACCGGCAAGAACCAAAAAACTTTTCAACAAGTCCATCAAATACCACATCAATCCTACCGGCAAATTTGTCATCGGCGGCCCGCATGGGGACACCGGTTTGACCGGCCGTAAGATCATTGTGGATACCTATGGCGGCAAAGGCGGTCACGGTGGCGGTGCCTTTTCAGGCAAAGACCCATCTAAAGTTGATCGCTCTGCCGCTTATGCCACCCGCCACATGGCCAAAAATTTAGTGGCTGCCGGTGTGGCTGACAATTTGTTGGTGCAGATTGCCTACGCTATTGGTGTGGCCGAGCCGGTTGGTTTGTATATCAATACTTACGGTACCGCTAAAGTAGATATGACAGATGGCGAAATCGCTAAAAAAGCCATGGAACTATTCGATATGCGTCCGGCTGCTATTGTCAAGCGTTTGAAGCTCAAAAATCCAATCTACTTTGAGACGGCTGCCTACGGACACATGGGTCGAACTCCGGAAAAGAAAAAGCTGACTTTTAATTTTAACGGAAAAACAAAAACCAAGCAAGTAGAACTATTTACTTGGGAAAAGTTGGACTATGTATCTAAAATTAAAAAGGCATTCAAAATCTAATATTAACCAAATGAAGGATGCGTCACATTGGTTTGTGGCGCATTTTTTTTTATCTTAATCAATCACTATTTCCATCGCTCCTGACATATTAACCCCGTCACCTATTCAAGACGTCAGCTTACCCTTGTGGGAAAATAGGGTACACGTATCCATCAAAAGAGACGACCTAATCCATCCCTACATCCAAGGCAATAAATGGCGAAAACTAAAATATAACTTACTGAAAGCCAAAGAATTAGGGCTAAAACGCCTTGTCACTTTTGGCGGTGCCTTCTCTAATCACATTCATGCGACAGCTGCTGTCGGCCAATTATTTGCTTTTGAAACCATAGGCATTATTCGCGGCGAACGCTCAGACAAAGGCTCCCCTACGCTTGCTTTTGCGGAAGCAGCCGGCATGCAAATAACATTCCTAAATCGCACCGATTACCGGCATAGAAAAGACCCCGACTTTCTGGCCAGCATAGCCCGAAAATATCCGGACGCCTACATCATACCCGAAGGAGGAAGCAATGCGCTTGCGCTCAAAGGAGTCGCAGAGATCATCACCGAAACAGATACCCAATGGGCCGACCGTCCTCCCCTAACTTGGTGCGCCGCCGTCGGTTCCGGTGGGACACTAGCCGGCCTAATCCGTGCCGCAGGAGCCCATGACCAAGTGCTGGGTTTTTCGGCATTGAAAGGAGATTTTGTGGATGACATGGTCGCCGGTTTTTTGGATCAAGCATATACTAATTGGCAAATAAAAAAGGATGTGCATTGGGGCGGATTTGCCAAATGGAAACCGGAATTAATCCAATTCATCAATGATTTTTACGAAAGGACTCGAATCCCACTCGACCCCATCTACAACGGCAAACTATGGTATGGATTAAATCAGCTCATCTTGGACGGATATTTCCCGAAAGGCAGCCATGTTATGGTGATTCATAGTGGCGGCTTGCAAGGAGTTAACGGATTTCGTCATAGATTTGGCTCTACATTACTACCTAATTGGTCTTTTGAAGACCAAGAAAGCACATTTTAGCAAAAAAAACACCACAATTGCGGTGTAATAGATTGTTAACCACTACAAATATCCACGAAATATAAGTAATTTTGCGTTTCCTTAGTGACGCAGAAAGACGTCCAACTAAATCTTAAACACAAACAAATGCGAAAAATATTTTTCTTTGCCTTTCTACTATTGCTAGCCGGTCAAATACAGGCACAAACGACTCAAAAAGTGGGGCACTTCAATCTAAACAACTTTTTGGTCACGCTTCCGGAAGTCCGGGAAGTGGATTCTTTGCTCCAAATTTACCAAGGGACTCTTGTGGACACCATGCAACAAATGGATGCCAAACTAAAAGCAGATGTAGAAGCCTACAAAAAAGATCGAAACAACCTGACCGCAATTCAAGCCCAAAAGAAAGAGCAAGAATTAATGCAAGCAGACCAAAACATCAAGCTTTATGCCCAAAAAGCAGAGCAAATGATGGCCATCAAAAAGCAGGAATTATTGACACCTATTCTTGCTAAGTTGGATAAAATCATCAAAGAAATAGGAAAAGAAGGCAAGTACTCACTCATCTTGGATGCCAGCATGATGAATGCTTTGTTATTTGCCAAAGAATCCGATGATGTCACCGAAATGGTTCGAGCTAAGTACAATAAAATGTGACCACTTTTTGTCCATCATCCCAAAAAGCCATCTCCCTTGGAGATGGCTTTTTTTTTATCCTTTGCGTAACTATTTTAGGTTTCTCGGTTCTGCGCTGCGCTCCAGCTTAGCGATTAAAAAACGTCCACTCACCGGATCGCTAAGCTCGTAGCCTTTGGAGACGAAGTCGACAAAGATGGCGGAGAGATTGGTGAGCCAAGCCGTTCGCACAAAAACCAAGAGAAAGACACTGCATTTGCTTGGCTTCATGTATAATTTCCGGAATTTTTGTAAAAAAGTTAAACATAAAGTATGTGGATGCTCTAATCTTCAGTGCGTGATTCTTGGCTCACCTGCCGATATCTCCTATTGGTACCCTTTGCAAATGGGGGTTTATGGTCAACGTAGAAAGGTTTAACGGGTGGGTACTAGCTTTTTTCTAAAGGAATCTGCTCTTTCTAGGAACTCTCTCCCCAAAATATTTAAAGGCCGTAGGGGGTTTCCTTGTGAAACTCCTACGGGGATTTTTGGGGATTTCATGAAAAAAGTCTTTAAATATTTTGGGGATT
>JALVCY010000234.1 GCA_027009605.1 Saprospiraceae bacterium | reverse complement strand
CTATTGCAGAAAGTTATGTATGAGTATTTTTTAAATGAAACTTTCTTGCGTTTCTATGGTATTGGAAATACTTAACACTCTACTTTCAAAAGCCTGTGGCGCCTTCTCGCTTCGCTCGACGGCTACAGCTTTGAACTGAAGTTCAAGAGCCATGGTGGCGCAAAGTCGCTTCGCTCTTTGCTACGTGCTTGCAACTAAAGTTGACAAGGCCGTTAAGCGGCTTGCTGTTTCGACGGTTGAAACCGCCGCTACCTTTACTTTCCGCTTAATCCACCACCAATTTCACAACTCCGACAACTCCGGCAGCATTTTCATTGACCAATCGAACCAGATACATGCCCCGAGCCCATTCCGTCAAATCGATGGTCAAGTCTTCCCGGCTGTTTACTCTTTGGGTGTAAATAATTTTTCCCGAAAGGTCGGCTATCTCTAGGCTTGTATGTCCATAATCTATTTGTTTGGCTAACAGGATTTGGACTTTATCGCTTGCCGGATTGGGATTTAACCGAAAGGTTGGCTTCAAGTGGGGCTCATCCGTCTGAACGGGAATTTGGGCAACCATCGTGTTCATCGTTGTATTGGTTTGGATGGCCGTATTAAAGTCAAAGACGATGTAAGCCGTATTTTCGATGACGGTATTATCCGGAGCGTCTTCCCGCAATTCTACAGAATAGGACACAAAACCTTGGCTATTTTCATAACTCTCCGTACTATCTACGAGATGGATATTGTCAAAGGTGAAGGTCACTAGCCCTTCGTCCGATAGTGTGGTACGAACAGGATGACTGGAATCTTCAAC
Organism: Saprospiraceae bacterium; assembly: GCA_027009605.1. GTDB lineage: Bacteria > Bacteroidota > Bacteroidia > Chitinophagales > Saprospiraceae > HyVt-613. The sequence continues at coordinate 3,085 of JALVCY010000234.1, read as the reverse complement.
CTTAAAAGTAGAAAAATCCAAATGACTATCCAAGGTATCTGTTACGACTACTTTATCAGCATAAGCGGTACCGGTATTTTGAAAACGTATCAAGTAAGAAAGGGGCGTCCCTTTTAGGGTGTAATGCTCATCTTGCTCACCCATCGGGTGGACGGTTTTGTCATTCGGGTCAAAAGAACATCCTATCGGAATAGAATAACCGCTTATTGCTGCTTCCACTAAATCCCCATTTGCGTCTTCCCTAAAAATGGTTCCGCCCACAGACATCGTGTCGCCTGATACGGTGTTAGGCATTTGGAAATAAACCTTGAATCCGAGCCCATTCATCGGATACAAATCCGTAAAATCCCATGACAACTGATGATTAATCGTATCAATTTCCGTAGCCGGTGGTGTAGCAGATACATATTGGACAAGGTCATTGTATTGCAAGACCAGTTTACCGGACTCTATGTGTGTACCGTCATTACCGATATGTGTATAAAATGGGACAACATTTCCACATTTTGGAAAATTATATGCAACCCCAAAGTTAAATTCATGTGAATCAAAATTTGGCGTAAGCCCAAAATCATTGTGATAAATATCCGGATTGTCTGGACTAAAAGTAACCGTATAAGAAGCCGGCGTAGAACTCAAACTCCAATCCGGATCATCCACCCAATGGAGTTGATAAGTCGTCCCTTCTTCCGCAGGCTGAATGAAGAAGCCACCTTTCGTCAAGACATTCTGATTAGGCAGATCAAACCAGACTTTTTGATTCTCCAGCCCGGCTTCAAACGGATCTCGGTGTCCATTTTCATTGGCATCAAAATACACGAAGCCTTCGATGCCGTTTCCACAATGAATTTCTTCGTAAGCAGCGCAGCCGGGGGCATTATACATAATTACAAACTTATACTGATTGAGCAAGAAAAAATCGCAAACAGACTGAATGGCACAATCGGACAGATTTGGATTACTCATAATCCTAAGTGCTGGATAGTAGTTAGGATTTAAATCTTGTGTAATGGTATTGGCGTGGACATTTTCTAATCCGGTTATGGAAGAAAGCTGAGCGTTACTTAAGATGTATAAATTTCCTCCAATTTGGGTCAAGTTAGAAAGTGCAGAAAATTCCGTAAGCTTTGGGTTGAAAATCACTGATAGCCCACCTCCTATGCTAGATAATTGATTGAGACCGTTGAAATTAAGTAAGTTTTTATTTTCAGATATACTGATGGCACCACCGACATGAGTCAAGCTATTTAGGCCAACACTAGTCAATGTGTCATTCACCGATAAATAGAAATGCCCCCCTACCGATGTAATATTTTGCAGTCCATCCAGCGTTGTAACATGGGTACCTGATATTTCTAAATTTTCTTCGATAGAAGTAATCTGAGAAAAATTACTGAGCGATGTAATCTCACCTAATTGCCCCCAAACAAAAAGAGATTTTAATTCTGTACAATTCGGATAATTGACCAAATAGGCATCCACGTCTGCTTGATTATGCAAAATAAATACGGGTGGACATTCTAAGATACTGCCACAATCAATTTCATTTACTGCGCTACAACCGGGGGCGTTCTGCTTGATATTTGCTAGAGAATTATTGCCTAGACTCCCATCCAAATTAGCTGCCAAAAAATTACAAATAAAATCATAATTGCAGACGCTCAACTGATGATTACCATTAATCCGAAGCAGGCTAATAGAAGATGGATTGATATTGCTTAGTCCACTCATGTCGGTTAGTTGATAATTACCGACAATCTTTAGTGCACCATTAATTTCCGTAAGGCTCTCCAAACCGTCCAACGTAACTAAAGATGTATCTGCATAAATAGACAACAAACCATTCACTTGCGTCAAATTACTAAGCGCTGCTAAACTAGTCAACTTGTAATTAAAATTGATTGACAAATCCCCATCCACTTGCGTTAAATTGTCCAATCCATTCAAGTTTTTAAGCTTATTACAATCCTTCACATAAAGTCCTCCAGTATGGCTAAGCTGCTCCAAACCTTGTAAACTTTCCAGATGCATACAAAGCACTATTTCTAACGCCCCAACTTCATTAAGATTAGACAGCAGCGACATATCTGTACCTGCCCCTACCCTTTGCAGACGTATCCCATCGGCTTTTTGCAAACTCAAAGCAGTCGAAGGAATGGATAATCTCTTTAGTAGTAGCGTCCCATCCAATTGCACGATTTGACTGATTCCATCTAAATTTTGGATATCCGATTGTCCGGGGGGATTTGTCACCACGATATTACCATTAACATGGGTCACATTGGGGTAGTCAATGGCAAAAGCATCGACATCCGCCTGAGAGTTTAGTGTAATATTTCCAACATCCGCAAAGCCATTTCCGCCATAACATAGTGCTTGATTCCGTCCCTGTCCATCTGTTATGGTGACGCAGTATTCGGATTGTCCATCATAGCTAATGGTTCGGCTAGTCTCCCCTGTATTCCATTGATAAGTAATAGGTGCATAGCCGGAAGCGACCGCTGTCAGTTCATTGTTGGACGCAAAAACATCCAAGTCTAATTTAAAATTATCGGCTGTGTATTGCTTAACGGTCGTACACCCCATAGCATCCGTGACCGTAACATTGTAGGAAGAAAAATTGGGATTGTTATTCAATAACTCCCAAGTGTTTGTCGTATTCCCGTTCGTCCACAGATAGGTAAATGGTTCATTCTCGCCAAAAGGGGTTACCACTGTCAGGGTATCCCCGTAGGCAATGGCTTCGACTCCCCAAAAGGCATTATCACAGTTTTGCGCTTGCGCAAAAAAAGAACTTAATAGAAGCGTGAGTACTAGTAAAGTATTTTTCATTCTGTTGATTTTTTGATTTTATGTAACGATGAATAATCCGCTTTTGGATTTTGCTGTATAGATGACCTTGGTTTGTTATATGCTGCTTGCTAAGTTTCCAAACTAACTTTCCAGCGTTTAAAAAACTAGTAACTGTTTAGGTGCCCCAATTTTTAGATAGAAAATAGGCATTTTTGTGGATGTTGAAGCTACAATTTTTGAAGCGTAGCTGGGCTACGTGAGAAAATTTTAGCAAAAACAGGCGCAAAAAGGG
>JALVCY010000233.1 GCA_027009605.1 Saprospiraceae bacterium | reverse complement strand
CGATAAAATCATCTCGGGGCATTACAAACAGGTCTAAATCCCCAACCTTTTACAAAATCTCCCTATCTTTGCCCCCGTCAATGACAACCGCAGAAAGATATACCATCAAATTAAGGCAGTTCGAAGGCCCTTTCGACTTGCTCTTGTTCTTTATAGAGCGAGATGAATTGGATATTTATGATATCCCCATCGCCAAAATCACCCAAGACTTTTTAGACTATATTCGCCAGCTCCAAGAGATGAATGTGGATGTGGCCAGTGAGTTTATTCTTGTTGCAGCTACTTTGATGCGTATCAAAGCCCGGTTACTCATTCCCCGCAAGGAGATAGATGAAGAAGGCAATGAGATTGACCCTAGGATGGAATTGGTCGAAAGACTACTCGAATACAAGCGTTATAAAAGTGTATTGGCACAGATGCGCTCCTTTGAAGAAGAGCGTGCACAGATGGAAAAGCGCGGTTATACGCACAAAGAAGTCAAAGACATTGCCGTAAGAGCTTTGGTGGACGTAGAATTGGAGTCCTTGACACTATTTAAGTTAATGAAGGCTTTTCAGCGAGTTTTAGATCGGATGGAAGGACGAAAGAGCAAGGTCATCCACCAAGTTTACACCTACAATTATACCATTCGCGGCCAACAACAACACATCCGTGAAGTAATCGGCGAAGGCAAAAAAGCCTTTGGAGAACTTTTTGGCCAACTGGAAAACAGAATTCACGCCATCATCACTTTTATGGCCTTACTGGAACTACTCAATCGACTAGAGTTTGTCTTAATTGCCGGCGAAGGCACTAATAATTTTTGGGTAGAAAAGAATCCGGATGCCCCCGAAGAAATCCCCCAAGATATTGCCAAAGGTTGGGACGAGCCGGAAACATCTGAAAATAATGAGGGGAGTAGTGAGTAGTGAGTAGTGAGTAGTGAGTGGTGAGTGGTGAGTAGTGAGTAGTGAGTAGTGAGTAGTGAGTAGTGAGTAGTGAGTGGTGAGTAGTGAGTGGCCAAGAAAGAAAAAAAATCTGCGCAAATCTGCGGGAATTAAATCTGCGTACATCTGCGGGAAATTAAAGTAGTGAGTGATGAGCAGTAGGCAGGAAGAAGCCCAACTAGCCATCTCTTCCCTTACAAATCCCCTAATTGCGGGCGAATGACCAAATCTTCCACAACAGAAGAAGGCCCTAATTGCCAAGCAGCCACAACCATAGAAGCAATATCTTCGGCAGGCATGAGCCGTTCGTATGGAGGCAAATTATCTCCTTGCCAAGAGTTAGACCAAGTCGCTCCGGGCATTACGGAAGTAACCTTGATATGCGCCGGCTTTAACTCCTCTCTCAAAACCTTGGAAAATCCCAGCATCGCAAACTTAGAAATGGTATAACTACCGCCCCCCGGATAAGCCATAAAACTAGCAATAGACGCTATATTAAAGATGTGCCCATGCTTCGGGAGCAACGGCCGGATGGCTCGAGTCAGATAATAAGCACTGTAAAGATTAGTTTCAATTTGAGCTTCCAAACGACCATCCGGTTCTTCTAAAATATTGCCGGGCAGAAAAACACCGGCATTATTGACTAGAACATCGACTTGATTCATTTTACTTCCTACAAATTTTGCGAAAGCCTTTACCTCCGCTTCCTTGCTCATATCCGCCACAAAAGTCCACAGATTGACCTTCGGGAATTTTTTGGCGAAAGCCGCTACCATCGCATCCTGATCAGACGAATGCCTGGAGCAAATGGCCAAATCAAAACCTATTTTTGCGAAAGCTTCCGCAATGGCTAAACCAATTCCTTTGGTCGCTCCTGAAATAACCACTGTTTTATTCATTTTTTCAATCGTTTTACATGCAACATCCCAAATTGATTCCGGTTTAGCTTTAGGAAATGGCTCCAATTTCAGAGTAAAAAAATCCCGTGGCTATTCAATTATTAGCAAATGTTTAAATAGTTACTACTGAAAATTGAACCACAAAGCTAATAAATGCGTTTGAAAACCTTATGATTTAGCAAAAATAGTAATACTTTTGGCATTCAAAAACTAAAACCCGTATGCTTTGGAGACTTCCCTATCACTTTGGCCGGTATCTAATGATGCTTTGGCAAGCTTTTTCCAGACCGGAAAACTACCGGATGTATTGGAAGGAGACCGTTCGCCAGATGTATGATATTGGAATTGGCTCCATAGTGATTGTTGCCTTAATTTCCATTTTTATCGGTGCGGTCTCCGGGCTTCAATTTGTCTATCAGTTGGATGGTCAATTGATTCCGATGTATTATATTGGGTATATCGTGCGGGATTTGGCCATTATTGAGTTGTCTCCGACCTTTACGAATCTTGTCCTTGCGGGAAAAGTAGGCTCCAACATGACATCCGAAATCGGGGGCATGCGCCAAAAAGAGCACATTGATGCGATGGAGATCATGGGGCTCAACACTGCAGCTTATTTGGTTTTGCCCCGCACAATAGCCGCTTTAGCTGTCATCCCTTTGTTGGTTGCGGTATCTGCGATGCTAGCTATTATAGGTGGATATGTAGCGACCGTATTGCCCGGCGAATTAAGCCACAGTGACTATGTGCGCGGATTATTGACCTTTTATAACCCTTACAACGTCAAGATGATGTTTATCAAGTCTTATGTTTTCGCCTTTATTTTGACGACGGTCAGTTGCTATCAAGGCTATTATGTAAAAAGTGGCAGTGTGGCTCTAGGCAAAGCCAGCACACAAGCGGTGGTATATAGTAATATTTTGATTCTGTTGGCAGACTACCTGCTAGTGGTACTATTAACAAGCGACTAAGATGGTTAGAGTAGAAGACATACGAAAAAGCTTTGGCGATACCGAAGTCTTAAAAGGTATTTCCCTGACTTTTGAAAAGGGCAAAACCAACCTAATCATCGGGCGAAGCGGAGCGGGCAAAACAGTCTTGCTCAAAACGCTTGTAGGACTCATCACTCCAACTTCGGGTACCGTTTGGTATGACGATATCAATTTTACCCAATTGGATAAAAAATCTCTGCGAGAAGTCAGGATGAACATCGGGATGCTCTTTCAGGGCTCTGCCCTATTTGATTCTTTGACAGTTGAAGAGAATATCCGGTTTCCGATGGACATGTTTAAGAAAATGACCCTTGCGGAAAAACGTAAGCGTGTGGACTATTGTCTAGAAGTGGTGGGCCTAGAAGGCATCAACGATAAGTTTCCTTCTGAAATTAGTGGAGGTATGCAAAAAAGAGTCGGTATTGCCAGAGCCATTGTCCTAGACCCTGATTATTTGTTTTGCGACGAACCAAACTCCGGCCTAGACCCCAAAACTTCATTGCTCATTGACGATCTCATCTTAGATATTACCCGTACAAACAAAACCACCACCATCATTAACACTCATGACATGAACTCGGTCATGGGGATTGGTGAAAACATTGCTCTGCTCCACAAAGGCAAAATGGCTTGGCAAGGCCATAAAGAAGAGATTATCGACTCAGATAATGAATTACTTCAATCTTTCATCTTTGCTTCTCCTTTCTTAAAAGAACTGAAAGAAAAAGCTTACGGTCATAAGTAGGCTCTCGTTCATGGCATGCGCAGGCAGGATAGCTTGACGATAGGAGACGTGCCTAGTTCTTGGCAGACAGCTGCAGTCAGTTAAGCTCCGCCCCATAGATTTTCAAAATTTACCAAAGGCAGGAGACCGATTGGCTGAACCATCCGCTCTACTCACCAACTCCCCGTAATTTTGGAAATCTCGCCAAGCAGCAGCGACAAGTCCTAGCCAAAGTAATCAACGTTCTAAGCATCAGCAGGTACTAAACCAGCGAGCCTTAGCGAAGCGTCTCACCACTTCTCAACAAAAGAAACAAAACAGAATATCGAATGCAGAATGCCGAATATCGAATGATGAAGTCAAAAACAAACCACTACCCAAGCCAAAGACCAACAGCAGCTTGCTGCGCCCCAAAGACCAAAGACCCAAAAAAATACTTGCACCATCCAAAATAAACCCCTACCTTTGACCAATCGGTCAGTCAAAAAGAAAAAATTAACAAAAATGAGTCCGAGAAACCCAAGTCAATTCGAAGAAATCAGGGAGAAGAGCAAAGAAAAAATCATTTACGCAGCTTTCGAGTTATTCTCTACGGCGGGCTACTGGAGTACGTCGATTAGCAAAATTGCCAAACAAGCCGGCATTTCCAAAGGTTTGATGTACAATTACTTCTCTTCTAAAGAGCATTTGCTCAAGGCCGTTGTCGGCAAAATCGTGGATATTATCCAAGATATTTTCAACGTGGATGAGCAAGCCCAACCCGAAGAAAAAATGCGCCTTTTCCTAGACAAACTCTTTAATCATATCGAGAAAAACCGCTCACTCATGCGCATGATGATTAAAATCGGTCTCCAAGTAGGCCATTTTGAATTCGTCAACAAAACCACAACTTCTCAATACAACATAATGCTCCAAAAACTGGAAGATAATCTTACCGAGCTAGGCTTTGAGAATCCCAAGGATGAAGCGGTTTTTCTAGGGGCAGCCATTGATGGGATTGTCTTGCAATCCTTGTTGATTGGCGAAGATTATCCCCTTACGGAAATAAAAAAAGACCTACTCAAAAGATATACTACCCACCAAAAATCCAATAAAAATCCAACATCATGAAAAAGATTGTTTGCTTTCTAACCCTATTTCTTTTAATGGCCGGCTCTGTCTTTGCACAAGATGCCAAATCTATTGTCCAAAAATCAGACAAAAATATCAGGGGAAACACCTCCCAAGCTACCATCAAAATTACCGTCATTCGCCCCAAATGGTCTAAAGAAATGCTCATCAAATCTTGGTCTCAAGGCAATGACTACGCCGTCAGCTTGGTGGTCTCTCCCAAAAAAGACAAAGGCATCGTTTTTCTGAAAAGAAAAAAAGAAGTCTGGAATTGGATGCCATCCATCGAAAGAACCATCAAGCTCCCGCCCTCTATGATGATGCAATCGTGGATGGGTACCGACCTGAAAAATGACGACTTGGTCAAAGAGTCTTCCCTAGTCACCGACTACACCCACCAATTATTGGGTAAAGAAGTCGTCGATGGCAAAGAATGCTATAAAATAGAGTTAACACCCAAAGAAGATGCTTCCGTCGTCTGGGGCAAAATCCTGACTTGGATAGACACCAAGGATTACGTGCAGCTAAAATCTGAATTTTACGACGAAGACGGCTTCTTGGTCAATAAGATTCACGGCACCAAAATCAAGCAGTTTGGAGACCGGAAATTACCGTCGGTTATCGAATTCACCAACGTCGATGAGCCGGACAAAAAAACCATCTTGGAATACGTGGATATTGTGTTTGACAAACCTATACCGCCGGCCTATTTTACCACACGGTACATGAAACGCCTAAGATAAATGCCCAAAAAATTAAACCATGATTCTTAAACTAGCTTGGCGCAATATCTGGCGAAACAAACGGCGCAGTTTGATTACCATTGCTTCTATTATGGTAGCCATATTTCTAGCCATTTTTATGCGCTCAATCCAATTGGGCATGTACGCCAATATGATTCGCAACGTCGTAGGCAATTATTCCGGCTACGTCCAAGTCCATGCCAAGGGCTATTGGGCAGAGCAGAGCCTGAATAATGGTTTTGAAGTGGATGATGACCTAACCTCCAAAATCCTTGCGGTAAAAGGGGTGACGAACATCGTGCCCCGGCTCTCCAATTTTGCCCTAGCTTCCGCAAAAGACCTGACCAAAGGACTGAATATTACAGGAATGGATGCCCAAAAAGAAGCATTCATGAAGCCTATCGAAGACCGCCTGATTTCAGGACACGTTTTCCGAAAGGAGAATGAAGTCGTCATCGGCAAAAAAGTAGCCGGCTATTTCAAAACGTCTTTAGGGGATACACTCGTCTTTATCGGTCAGGGCTATCATGGCTCCAATGCCGCCGGAAAATTTGTCATCAGCGGCGTGATTGATATGAAAAATCCATTGCTCAATCAATCCACCGTGTTGATGGACTTGAAAGCATTCCAAAATTATTTGGATGCACCCAACGTCGTAACCAATTTGGTCATTCTCAAAAATGAATATACCAACGAAACGCAGTTGGCTCATCGCTTAGCGCAAGCCCTAGACTCAAACACCTACGAAGTCATGGATTGGCATGAGATGCAACCGGAAATCGACCAAACCATCCAAGTAGATAGCATTGGCGGATTGATTATGATTGCCATCTTGTATATGATTATCACTTTCGGAATATTTGGGACGGTGCTGATGATGGTGCAAGAGCGGATGTACGAACTCGGCATCATGGTCTCCATCGGTATGAAAAAACTCAAACTCGCAGCCATTATCTTCCTTGAAACTATTTTGCTGAGTTTGATGGGGGTGATTTTGGGGATGATTGCGGTGAGTCCGGTCGTCTATTACTACCACATCAATCCCATTGATTTGAGTAATGCAGGAAGCAAGGGAATTGAATCATTTGGATTTGAGCCGATAATTCCTGCATTGCTGGACCCTTCTATTTATTCGACGCATGGTCTGATTGTTTTAGGCATTGCCATGTTGATTGGTTTTTATCCTATATGGATCATCCTAAGGTTGAATCCCATAAAAGCCATGCGCGCCTAACCCAAAATTCCAAAATATGTTACAAATCATAAAAATAGCTTGGCGGAATGTATGGAGAAATAAACTCCGTAGTTTTGTCGTCATTTTGTCCATCGTTTTGGGTATTTGGGCGGGACTCTTCATCATGTCCTTGACGTTGGGACTCAACGAACAGCGGATGAATGGAGCCATCAATACCTATCTCTCCCACATCCAAATCCACAATCCCAAATATCTCAACGACCCCGACATCCATAGTTTTATCCTTCACCGGGACGAGACACTCTCCGCTTTGCAGCAAAATGAAAATGTCAAAGCTTTTTCGACAAGAGCCAATGTTATCAGCATGGTATCCAGTTCTAAAGGGGCTTTTGGGGTGCGCATCGTGGGCATTGACCCCGAACAAGAAAAAAAAGTCAGCAATATTTATACAATGATGAAAAGCGGCGAATATTTCACCAAATTCAAAAGAAATCCCGCTGTAATCGGTCAAAAACTAGCCGACAAGCTAGGCGTAAAAGTCCGTTCCAAAATCATCCTGAGCTTCCAAGATATGGACAAGGAGATTATCTCGGCCGCTTTTAGAGTCGAAGGGATTTACAAGACTTCCAGTTCCCGCTATGACGAATTCAATATTTTTGTCAAACGGCAAGACATAGACAGACTGGCCAAGCTTCAAGGCAATATCCATGAGATTGCCGTCATCTGCCCGTCCATCAATCAAGTGGCTCAAACCACGGCAATTCTACAACAAGCCATTCCGGATAGCCAAGTACGGAGTTGGAGCGATGTGGCTCCCGAATTGGGTTACGCCCAAAAGATGATGTCCAGTGCCATCTATATTTTCATGGGGATCATTCTTTTTGCCTTGGCTTTTGGCATTATCAATACGATGTTGATGGCTATTTTGGAGCGGCGTAGAGAATTGGGTATGCTGATGTCCGTGGGGATGAATAAGGTCAAACTATTTTTGATGATTGTGTTTGAGACGATATTTTTATCGACGATAGCGGTGCCGGTGGGTATGCTGTTGTCCTATCTTTTTATTCAATATTTTGCCCACAAGGGCATTGATTTGTCCGCTGCCGCCAAAGGTTTGGAGAGTTTGGGGATTGGCGCCATCATCTATCCCTATTTGCCGACCCATTTTTACTTTACGATTACGTTGATGACCGTCTTGGTGGCTTTTATTTCTTCCTTGATTCCGGCCAAAAAAGCGTTGAGCTTGAATCCAGCGGAAGCCGTTCGTTCTATCTAAAAGCGGGTGCTTTTGAGATGAAAATGATTCATGCTGAATAGTTGCATACAAAAACAAAAAAAATGAGCATCATAACAACTAAGGATTTATTCAAAATCTATAATGCCGACTCCGAAATTGAAGTCCGCGCCCTGAATGGCGTTAACTTGGACATTCAAGAAGGGGAATTTACGGCCATCGTCGGCCCGTCCGGTTCCGGCAAAACAACCCTACTCAATATCATCGGCGGACTCGACCAGCCCACATCAGGTTCGGTCATAATCAATGACACGGAAGTAACCAAGCTGTCCTCTAATCAGTTGATTGATTTTCGCTTGCACAACATTGGTTTTGTCTTTCAGGCGTATAATTTGATACCGGTATTGACGGCTTTGGAAAATGTCGAATTCATCATGATGATGCAGGGACAGGCTAAGGACTTGCGTCAAAAAAGAGCGATAGAATTGCTCAAAGCCGTAGGTTTAGAAAAAGAAATCAACAAACGCCCCAACAAAATGTCCGGTGGGCAGCAGCAGAGAGTCGCCGTCGCCCGCGCCCTAGCTTCCAAGCCTAGATTTGTCTTAGCGGACGAGCCCACCGCCAATCTGGATTCCAAATCCACTGCGCAGTTGTTGGACATCATGGCCGCTCTAAACCAAAAAGAAGGCACCACTTTTATCTTTTCCACCCATGACCAACGGGTGATTGACCGGGCCAAGCGGGTCATCACATTGGATGATGGCAAAATCATTTCCGATGTATAAGTGGACGTTTTTCCTATTGTTTTTTGCGCAAGTACTCATCGCTCAAGACCAACCCAAGCCGTATGTCTTGGACGGCTATATCTCCTTGATGCAGCAAAATCTCATTTTTGACCATCCCCTTACGGGAAAAAAGTCGCTCATCACCGACAATCTCCTGCATCATCGCCTGAATTTTAAGTATTTTCTAAATGAAAAATGGACTTTTAGGGCAGATTTGCGCAACCGGATGCTTTGGGGAGAATTTACCAAATTAAACACCCAATCCCCCCTTTTTGCGAAAGCTTTAGATCAAAGTGCCAACGATGCCATCACCTTATCAGCCAGCCTTACGGAAAAAGACGGCATCATCGTGCATAGCGTATTGGATCGCCTGTTTGTGGAATACAGCGGCGAAAAATGGGAAATAAGACTCGGCCGCCAACGCATCAATTGGGGCATCAATACCATCTGGAATCCCAACGACATCTTCAATACCGCCTCCTTTTTTGACTTCGACTACGTGGAGCAACCCGGGAGTGATGCCTTGCGTGTCTCGAGATACATCGGCCTTTCGGACAAAATAGAATTAGCCGTCAGCCCCAACAAAGACTTCGACAAATGGACCGCCGCCTTACTCTGGAAAACTCATTACAAAAGCTATGATTGGCAATTTCTATCCGGCTGGATGGAAGACGAATTGGTAGTCGGCACCGGCTGGGCAGGCAGCATCAAAAACCTGGGTTTTAAAGGAGAAATCTCCGGTTTCTTAAACGATAAGACCAATGTGGACAATACACTCAGTGCCACGACTAGCATAGATTATTCCTTCAAAAAGGGCTTGTATGCTTCTCTAGGTTTGTTGTACAATAGCCATGGCGAGACCCAAATTCCTTTCCAAGAAATCTTCTCCTTTCAGGTCTCGCCTAAAAATCTCTATCCCTATCGTTGGGCGATTGCCACACAATTCAGTTTTCCATTCAATCCGTTGTTGACGGGGAGTTTGGCGGTGATTTACAGTCCGGTCAAAGCGCAGCCGCTCTTTCTAAACCCCAACTTTACCTACAATGTCTCGAATAATTGGGAACTCTCCTTGATCAGCCAAATGATTTTCAGCAATGACTTAGCCCGGAAGTACCGCAATAATCTGGACGGTGTTTTTGTCCGGCTGAAGTATCATTACTAGAAAATCAATAAAGATAATTCACATCAACAAGTCGCTATAAGACCGGTCAATCATATCTTCTTGTTTGACTTTTAGCAAGTGGATATAGTATTGGCATTGCTCGTTTAGGTATGCTTCTGTAAACTCCCCATTGGTGCTAATGGCTTCAATTTCCATAAAACTCCCCAATCCTTTTACTTGGTCAATGTGGAATTTTACGTTTTTGATATAATAGATTTCTCTTTTTTTGTCCACGACGACCTTGGTTGTCATAGACTTGAGCAAGATTCGTTTTAAGGCATCTACATTTTTTTCCGGATGAAAAAGAATGACTTCTGATTTCTTAATGCCTTTCACTTCTACTCTATCGTAGAAGATTAGGGTATTTTCTATATTTCCTTCACGCAGCTTGAGCCTTCCGGAAGGAACGGTAAAATACGTATCAATTTGGTGATCTTCACCGACAAAGCGTGCATTGTTAGCTAATAAAATTTTGCGGACATAATCAGGATCTTGACAATGTGCTTTGATTTCTATATTCAGTACGTCCATGACTCGGGTTAAAAAGTGAAAAAAAACCACCAAACCAACAGCTCAATGGAAATCATACATTTGGTATCTTGTGGTTGACCAAAGAACAAGCAAACACAGCCCAAACAAATGAGCCGGTCAACTTGCGTATTCTTTACAACTCGTCAAAGCTAATCACCACCTTAGTCGTAGCCGGTCTGGCTTGACAAGTAAGGATAAAGCCTTCTTGGATTTCTTCTTCCGTCAAAGAATGGGTTTCATCCATGATGACTTTGCCTTCCAGTAGCTTGGCTCGACAAGAGGAGCAAACGCCTGACATACAGGCAAAAGGCGCATCAATGTCTTTTTCTTGAGCCGCATCTACAATACTATCTTTGATATTGTCGTGGGTGTATTCAAATTCTTCATCGTCAATGATTAGGGTGATTTGTGCCCCTTTTACAATTTCTTTTGACATGGTATTTTTTTGTAACTGTTTAGGTGTCCGCTATTTAGGTCAAAAAAAGCCCTTTCCGGGCTGTTTTCAGCCAAAATGATTCATCCTGAAAATTATGCAAATATAAAAAAAAAGTGCGTACTACGGATGTAGTAAGCACTTTTTGAGCTAAAAATTGAAAAAGATTAGCCTAGCTTATTCACAAATTTAGTCAACTTACCTTTTAGGTTAGCTGCTTCATTCTTGTGGATGGTATTTCGTTTTGCCAACTTGTCAATCATGGAGATGACCTTAGGCAAAAACTTTGCAGCTTCTGCCTTATCTTCCATTGCTCTCAAGTTTTTGATTGCAGTACGAGTTGATTTCTTGTAATATCGGTTAGACAAACGTTTCTTAGCGTTTTGACGAACTCTTTTTAATGCTGACTTATGATTGGCCATTGTACATTTGATTTACTTTTTCAAAATGGAGTGCAAAGATAAGGCTTTTCTTATAAAAAGTGAATTTTTTTTGTTTTTTGTTGGGACAAAGAAACATTGAGCTTGCTCCGAAAAGTTGGATTTTTGAAATCATTGAGACAATTGCCAAATATTATTTTGATCGAATGCTTGCTGTTCAATTGTTTGTTCAAGCGTTCAATCGTTCAACTAATTACACATAACTAGTTGATTTCCAATGTATTCGGATAAACAATTGAACAGTGAGTCCATTCCGGAAAGTCCACTCTGCCGGAAATCAAAGCGATGAACAAAATCTCCAAACAGAATGTCTGGCTAGATATTATATCATGGGAATTCACGCCTAAGACTTTTTTTTGCGAAAGCATAAGGGCTTTCCTATAAAAATTTGACAGAATTAGGTATTAGTTATAACTTGTTAACAATCAACACCTTAGTGAATCCTTAGTGTCAACTTCGTGTACTTAGTGGTTAGGTATCACGCTTTTCCTTACCACTAAGAGCACTTTAGAATACACTAAGTTTACACTAAGAAGTATAGCCTAAGCTTAAGTTGACTACAGAAACTTGAGTTTTATAGGAAAGCCGTTGCGAAAGCATCAAAAATTAGCAAAAGTCCTAAAAATTCCCCACCTTTACGCATTAGTTTTAAAACGCAACTATCCACACACTATAATCGTTAAAGTTCCGTTTGAAAGCAGGACTTTCCGCAAGGGCCTCCAAGCAATTGTGGAAAGCCAAAACAGATAAAAATAAACATAATATGTCTAAAGAATCGAATGTCGCAGCGGTAGATAACTTGGCTCAATCTTATGACGCCCTTTCCAAGGAAGTGGGCAAGGTAATTATCGGTCAAGAAGGTGTCGTCAAAGCCGTTATCATTTCTATGTTTAGTAGAGGTCATAGCTTGCTTGTAGGCGTACCCGGCTTGGCCAAAACCCTTTTGGTAAGTACTATTTCTGAAGTACTGGACTTGGAATTTAAGCGGATACAGTTTACTCCGGATTTGATGCCGTCGGATATTACCGGGTCAGAAATATTGGATGAAGACCGTCACTTTAAATTTAATCACGGACCCATTTTTTCTAATATTGTCCTTGCGGACGAAATCAACCGGACGCCGCCCAAAACCCAAGCCGCTCTATTAGAGGCCATGCAAGAGCGCTCGGTGACAGTTAGTGGTCAGCGACACTTATTACCGAATCCATTCTTTGTGTTGGCGACCCAAAACCCTATCGAGCAAGAGGGGACTTACCCTTTACCGGAAGCCCAATTAGACCGTTTTATGTTCAACATTAACTTGGACTACCCTTCTTACGAAGAAGAAGTAACCGTCGTCAAAAATACAACAGCTCCACAAAAATATCAGCTAAACCATGTCTTGACAGGAGAGCAAATCTTGGGCTTCCAAGATTTGATTCGCAAAATACCTATCACTGATAATGTCTTAGAATATGCCGTCAACTTAGTTGCCAAAACCCGCCCGGGTACAGAACGGGCAACTAGTGATGTAAATAATTATATCTCTTGGGGCGCAGGCCCTCGTGCATCCCAGTTCTTAGTATTGGGCGCCAAGTGCCATGCAGCTATTCACGGCAAGTATTCACCGGATATTGAAGATGTAAAAGCCATCTCCAACTTGGTCTTGAGACATAGAATCGTCCGCAACTATAAGGCAGAAGCCGAAGGAATCTCCGAAGAAGATATTATCCGGAAGTTGCTTTAAGACATCAAAAATCTTGTCCCGGGCTAACTTGCTTAGGCATCAATCCTATTTTAGCGCAAGCAAAATCTCTCGCTCCATAGACATCGTATGGTCATAACCGGCTTTGTAAAGGGCTTCTGCATGCTTCATGCTAAACAATGGGTATTTGTCCAACTCCGGAGGCTCAATAAAAATCGTGCATTTATCAGCTTTGGGATATACTGAATTGGCTACCAGAAGGTTTAGGCTGCGCTCTACAACATCCAGTTTTTTGATGGATTGGACTTTTTGGTGAAAACCATTGACGTGAATGCCGACCAATTGTTCACATCGCTCTACAATCGGCTCCACCGGAAAATTATTGACCACACCGCCATCTACAAAAATAGTCTCTTCGTGCTTGATGGGCTCAAAAATAAAGGGAACGCAGGAAGAAGCC
>JALVCY010000232.1 GCA_027009605.1 Saprospiraceae bacterium | reverse complement strand
AGCCTGTAATAAACAATTGACTTGTAAACAGAATATCACCTGTTGTAGGAAGAATGACCATTGAATGCTCCCACGATCTGCTGAAAAAACCGGAAGGATTGGGGACTAGTTTGTTCCAAAGAATGTCGCCATTAGCCGATAACTTATATATCTGAGCCTTATGCTCCAAGATGTCATTCCAACCAAAACCTAAGAGTACGATACTGCCATCTTCTAACTCTTCCATGTCACTTATAGTTCCATTTCCTGTATAAGTAGGCAAGTGATTTACCCATAGCTGCTCCCCTTCCGGGGATAGTTTCATGACAAAGTGTGGATATTTACCATCTTTTGTAATGTAGTTTCCAAAAAACAATAGATTTCCATCACTTAGTATTTTCAAATTTGTTGCAGAGTACCAATAAGGATTAAATCCTTCTGCTAAATATTTTTTAGTTATCAAATTTCCATCCATATCCACTTTATAAAAGATTGTTTTTAGGCTAAAATCAGTATAGTTAGGGTCATTAAGTGGAAAAGAACTACTAGAAATAAAATATATATAACTATCATCAAATGCCAATGATTTAAAGACATGATCAAAAGTGTATTGATATTCTTCACCAAAAAACCGAACCCAAGTATCTTGACTATAACTGACACTAGAACTAAGAAGATAAAAAGCAGCGAAAAGGACAATTTTTTTCATAGTTAATAATTTAAAAAGCACCCTACCCACCAAGAGTAGGGTGCCTAAAAGTTAATAAATTAGTTTTTACTCAAGACTAATTGTCCGGCATCCATCTCTTTTCCATCCAGGATAAAGTAGTAAAAATAGATACCATCTTCATGATTACGTATGTCAATATCTCTCCAGTTCTCACCGGGCATAATATCAAAGCGCTTAATTACTAAGCCCATTCGGTTTCTGATAACGACATGACCTTCTTTTTCAAGCAAATTAAAAGCAGACCAATCCAACCGAACGATATCTGACGTAGGATTAGGACTAACAGAAAGCTTTTTAGAAGATTCAGAGTTGTCAGTACTTTGGCTTCCTTGGCTATTTCCGGCTGTAGTTCTGGGTCGATGCTTAAAAGAAACGCCTTCCAGTAAATACAGTAAGCTATTGGCATAGCCGGCATTTTCTCCTTCAGTTTTAGCGACTTTGAATAAAAAGTCCCTATTCTCATCAGATAGACTATATTTTTTTCTTGACCCCAAACGGTCAATGTTAATCCGTTGAATGCCAACAAATTCCTTGTCAGATTCAGCTTCATTGGAGTAGGCATCCAATAGGTTTTTAGCACCTGATAAGTCTCCTTGTCTTAGCTTAACCCCAATTCTTGCTTTTTTAGCGAGTGGTGTCCCCTTATTAACCAATAATTGGTCAGCTCCGGCATCATCCCCTGACTTGAGCTTTTCTTTAATCTCTTCCCAAAAAGCTAATTCCGGGGCTAAAAAAGGACCGCCATCTTTACATACATCTTTCTCAAACGGGATAAGTGTAGATATAGTCTGAAAATTCTGCCACACATCATTGCCATTATAAGAACAAGGGTCATTACTAGAGCAAATAGGTTTTGTCCGAATAGTAGCAGGATTTGGAGAAATAGGGTAGAAATAATCAAAGGATATATTCTGGTCATTTCCCGGGTTTGTAAGGATGTTGCCATAAAACCCCCATGTCCCCAAATCTTTATTGGTAAATTGATTCATCGCTGGTTTTGACATACTTCCCTGCGTTGGAATATGGGCAAAAGTACCATCTGCTGCGGCATAAAGACTGGCATCTGTCCAGTTATTTTTGAAGATGTTGCCGTTAAATTTCAATCCATAATTTTCGCCTGTAATGGTCATTCCTAAGCTTTTATAAAAAATATTATTGCAATTAACTCTATTGTTTCCAAATGTCCCGGTACTATTTAAATCTACCCCATAAAGCCCATAATTCATTATGTTTTTTCGGATATTATAGGTGCTGTTGCCAATTCCCACGATGTCAATAGTATTATTGGCAAAATTATTATCAATGATATTGACATTAGCACCTCCAAAGTACACCCCTTGGTCAACATTAGAAAAATTATATACAAATGAAGCAGGGTCACCCTTAATCGTACAACTACTAGAAAGCGGACTAGTGCCACCAACCCAAACTCCACGACCAACACCAATAGTGATATTTTTGAAGACTGAATTAAGGACATCCATGTTCCCATCAAATGTCAATACACCACCTGCAACCCCATCAAACAGGCAATTTTCTACTGAGATATTGGTTTCTGCCCAGTTTTTGATGGCGATGGCCGGCTCTGCGTCTGGATTGGAAGTAAATTCACAGTTGATAAATGCGGAGTAAGAAGGCTTATTGTATTTCATAAACTGCACTCCCCAACGATTATTAACAAAGTGGGCATTCTCTGCATAAACAAACCCACCCCAATAATCAGGTGCATCCGGCCAAGGCTTATTAGACTGACCATTGATAGCCATATAGGCATATTCTAAAGTTGCTCCATTCTTAATTAAAACTATTCCCGGATCACTAGGTTGTTGCATATAAGTGTTTTGCCTCATGTCAGAAGATTGGTAAACATTCGTATTGCCTTCGACCATGATACCTAGCCATCTATCTTCAACACTATTCGGGTCAAGAGCAAACCATTTGGTTTTATTATGAGTGATTTTTGCATCAGGACCGTCTAAAATTAATCTGCCACCACGTTCAACATAAATAAAAGCATCTGTAGCCATGCCCATTTCACATTTAATGATTAGCTCACCACCTGTTTCAATTTTAATATCCGTATTAAGTTTTTTATCAACACACCACTCTTCTATTTCTCCATTGTGAATAACGATGTCGTGAGAATCGTCTTTGGTTCGGTAGTCTGTGGCTACTGCTTTGTAGGTCTTTCCATTGTTTCCATCCTTAGGATTTTCGAGCCAATAGTTCATCCTTGCAATTTGACCTAAAGTTAAACCCCAGCCTTGATTTGAATTCGAATATCCTGTGTCCATTAAATCTCCACTTAAATGCTTATGATATAAGCCCATGCCATGTGCAAGTTCGTGAGCGATATTAATTACAACAGCATTTTCCGGATTGGTATTAAATCCGGCATTAGCGTACGAAGCGTACCACGCCGTTTCCATGATGGTTGGCTTTGAATACCATGGCAAAAATGCCACTCCACCGATAATAAACACTTGCTGTCCACCTGCACCAAGACGACAACCTGTTATAAATACATGGATGATATCTGGGTCAGTGTTCGGTTGTCCTGCCACAAATTGGTCGTACATTTCTTCTTTGGCACCTTCGAGGGCGTTTGCCGAATGCCAATAGTAACTATTTTGGTAAAATCGGATATCTTCAATTTGAACCCGAATACGCATATCAATCGACGGAATGCTTGGTGGTGTACCATCATCCGTCAGTACAGCCATATTAGAATAATGAGAATTAACACTTGCAAATACGTTTTGCAAATAAAGCCGATCCGTTGGGTTGTCCTGAAAGTTATCAGAACCATCATTCTTTTGAATAACGTGCAGCATAACTCTTACCTTTCTAACAGGTGTTTCCAAGAACAGATTAGGCTGATATTTGCTTTCCTTTTGACAAGAGCCACTACAATCTGCAGTTTCATCAATCGTAGTGCCTATAAAATTTGAAAAGCATTCGGGACTCTGCCCAAACCCATCAAAAGGCATCCAAGCCAACATAAAATTCAAAAGAAAAAGGTAAAAAACCGGTTTTTTGCCGAATAATATTCGGGGGGGGTAATTGCTACCAAATTTAATTTGTTCATGATAAAAAAGTTTATAAGCCCAGTATCTAGTGCTGAACTTTAGTGAAAAAATAAATTCATCTTGGATAGAAGTAATCATCAAAACCTACA
>JALVCY010000231.1 GCA_027009605.1 Saprospiraceae bacterium | reverse complement strand
CCGAATATCGAATAATGAAGTAAAAACACAAACAAAAACCCAAATCAACTCAACCTGCGAAGCTCTCAACTACGATGTCCGAATCCACGATAGTAATCGGGACGAGTCTCAACCTAGTGAGCCAAAGGCGAACGTTCTCAACTTTTTCAACTAGCGAAGCGAATCAACCTACAAATAAAAATCCTCAGTCAATTTCTTATATTCCGACGTATATTCAGAAGAGCTTTCGCCCTGATAGATGGTAATTTTGGACAATTCAGGAACATCACATTGGTACAAGCCCAACTCAATTAGCAAGCGTTCCACATTCTTTTTTTTCCGAGGATAGACCTCCGTTTGGCGGTGCAAACAAAACCCATAAGTCTTCGCCATTTCTATAAACCGCAATCCTTCTATATACGGCAAAACCACCGCAAACCGCCCATTCTTGGCCATCAATCGCCGGACAGTGCGAAGCAATTCATTATTGGGCAATTTGATGGTATGCCGAACACTACGCCTGTTTTGATTTTCCGAAAGGGTGCCCCCCGTAAAAAACGGTGGATTACTAATAACCAAATCATAAGGCGCCAATTCGTTCTCAAAATCCTGAATCGGGGCATGAAAAGCTTCTAAGCGGGTGCTCCATTTGGCTTGCGCAAAATTATTTTTGGCTTCCAGATAAGCCGCTTCGTCTATTTCAACACCATGGAGAATGGCATCGGCATTGCGCTGGGCTATCATCAAAGCAATCAAGCCTGTACCCGTACCTATATCCAAGACTTTAGACACACCCGATACGTGCACCCAAGAACTCAGCAAAATACTATCCGTATTGACCTTCATAGCCGATTGCTCCTGCCTGACTTCAAACTTCTTAAATCTAAAAATCGGTGTCATTCTTTTTTTTATTCTTTGTGTTTACTCCTAAAAAGTATTGAGTTTACTCCTAAAAGTATTCTGATGTAAAACTACCAAACTTTATTCTGTTTGGGAATTTTGTTCAACTGAAAGCATTGATAATCAATTGGTTATTAGAATCAGTTGAACGATTGAACGCTTGAACAATTGAGCAGAATACATGCCTCCCGAATAAAATTTGGCAATTTTTCCAACCATTTCAAAAACCCGACTTTTCGGAGCAGACTCAACGCTTGAACAGAAAGCATGTATCCAGAATAATATTTGGCAAATTCCCCCCCGAATTCAAAAACCCGAATGTTCGGAGTAAATTCTTCTTTATCTCCAATTATTCCGACAAGGTCAACAGACCTTCCGGCAAATCCATTTCTATAATCTGCTGCTCCACATCCATTCGTTCGATATAGGCATCCACCCAAGGAATCATCACTTCTGTCCCCTTATAATCAACCAAAACCATCGTTTGATAGACTTGTTCATCGTAATCAATAATAGGTCCAATCTCCCCCAAGTTTTGGTCAAAAATCCGAAAGCCTAACACCGCTTCCATCTCCGACACTTCTTGCTCCAAATAGGCCGGCGGCAAATCTTGCTTTCGCACAAAAATGGGCTTATTGGCCAATTGATAAGCAGCATTGGGATTCTCTAAATCTTCAAAATAGACCAAAACGTGAACACCATGCTCCCTCACCTTTTCAATGAAGAAAGGAACGAGGTCGCCGGCCTGTTTGACAAACAAAACCTGCTTGGGTCGAAAGTCCGAAAATTCATCCCATAAATGTACTTTGAGTGCCCCCTGCAAACCATGTGGTTTTCCCAGCTTCCCAATTTGAATATACTCGTCTTGCATTAATTATGGTCGATTAGAATTTGTGATAAAATCACCCCTTTTTCCGCCTTTTCTTCCCAGGAGCCGGTGCAGGTTATACACTGCGTATCCAGTATCTTTTGCTTGCGTTCGACTAGGCCGATTCCTTTAGCATATTTAGCGGTGGAACTTCTTAATTCGATGGAGGTTTCAAAGTTCGCTTCTTCTACCGTGACCACATCATCATAGGCTATTCCATTCACAGATTCAGCTCCAATATTTTTAATTTGATAGTCCCATTCTTTGAAGAATTCTAAATTCTCAGAGCCTACCTTTACGATGGTTCGATCATCAAAAAAAGCATTCCCATCCCAATCCGTATTGACCTTTACAGGAAAAACTAATTTAATAAATTTTAGATTTTCTTCTGTCTGAATGATTCGGTTATCTTCTTTTACAATCCACCACACAGTATTCGGCTGCCAAGCTTGATTAGGGCTCGCTCTAAATTCACGTAAAACCCTGTACTTCAATGAATTACCTTCTCCTAATTTTTCTACAATGGTCTCTTTTATTTGACCGGAAAGCGTATCCGGCGCACCGGAATTATTAAAAATAATAGAATCCACCGCATACACTCGATACTGCCCAACAACCACCGGAAAATAGTCATATCCCATTTCCGTCTGATGAGAATCTTTCTCTGTTTTAGCGCAAGCCAAAAAGAAAAAGACTGGAATCATCCAAATGAAAAATTTACTCATATTAACCATTTTGATTAAAGCAAAAAAGCAAGCTTATAAAAAAAAATATTATCAACTAAAATCAGGCCGCTCCCTAGAAATCAAGCCCCCTCCAATCACATCATCGCCTTCATAAAAAACAGCGGATTGCCCGGGCGCAACGCCTTTCACATTAGCCAAAAATTCCACATCAATTTGAGCGCCATGATTCTTCAACAAACTCATCGTACCCGGATCGTGATACCGAATCATCGTCTTGACCTCTACCCCATCCCGGATGCCGTCATACTTTTGCCAATTCAAATCATAGACTCGCATTCCGTTCCGTATCAAATCTTCTTCGTAACCCACAACCACCGTATTGGTTTCCGGCTGAATATCGACCACATAAGCAGGCTTGCCCAACGCAATCCCCAGCCCCCGCCGTTGGCCAATGGTAAAGAACGGATAGCCTTGATGCGTCCCTAACACCTTGCCTTCGGTGTCCACAAAAGTCCCGCCGGCAACTTTCTCTTCCAATCCCGGGATATTTCTTTTCAGAAAACCCCGGTAATCATTATCCGGCACAAAACAAATCTCATAACTTTCTCCTTTCTTAGAGAGCTCCGTATAACCCCGATCGAAAGCTATTTGGCGTACTTCAGACTTGGTCAAATCCGCCAAAGGGAATAGGGTTCGAGCCAATAATTCCTGAGTCAAGCCCCACAAAACATAGCTTTGATCCTTATGCCTATCCTTTGGGCGAGTCACATAATAACGTCCGTCTTTTTGTTTAATTTTAGCATAATGGCCGGTCGCTATAAAATCACAATTCATGGCATCGGCACGCTTCAGCAAAGCCTCCCATTTGATATGAGTATTACACAAAACACAAGGGTTAGGTGTCCGTCCCGCCAAATATTCACTCTTAAAATTATCGATGACATAATTGCCAAAATCTTCCCGGATATCCACCACAAAATGGGGAAATGCCAAGTTGACCGCTAGACCGCGCGCATCATTTATCGAATCCAAACTGCAACATCCGGTCTCTTTGGTCGAGCCGCCGGAATTCGCATAGTCCCAGGTCTTCATGGTAATACCCACAATCTCATAGCCCTGCTCCTCCAGCAACAACGCTGTCACCGTACTATCAATACCGCCACTCATGGCCACTAAAACACGTTTTTTCATGAAGATTTTCGGTTATTTTTAGTTGAGCTGGCTCCAAAAAGATTACCAAACCACTTAATTGTTTTTTGTTGGGTGTCTTGTTTGACTGTTGAGTTCATAGTAAAGACAAAGGTAACTGTTTAGGTGTTCCTATTTAAAGACAAAAAATAGGCATTTTTGTGTATGTTGAAGCTACAATTTTTGAAGCGTAGCTGGGCTACGTGAGAAAATTTTAGCAAAAACAGGCGCAAAAAGGGCATTTTTTGACCAAAATAGTGGATACCTAAA
>JALVCY010000230.1 GCA_027009605.1 Saprospiraceae bacterium | reverse complement strand
AGCAAATTTGGGGGTGGAAAAAAACTAAATAAAAACCATGAGCCTAAGTTTATATGTTTTTCCGGAAACTTGCGCCAATTACAAATTATCGAAAAGTGTCTAATGGGGACAAACTCCGACTGCGCCCGATATTTTTTATTTTTATATTCTAATTTTTTTCTTTCGTTTATCCTGTTTATTTGGAGGGGAAGGATTGATGTATTTTAATCCACTTTTGGGAAGTTGAGCTAAAAAGTATTTGGATGTAGAACCACCAAATTTTATTCTGTTTGGAGATTTTGTTCAATCGTACAACTGTTCAACTGAAACACTGATAATCAATATGTTGGCGTTCAATTTGTCCTTCGGACGTTCAATTTGCCCTTCGGGCGTTCAATATGTGCTACGCACGTTCAATATGTGCTACGCACGTTCAATATGTGCTACGCACGTTCAATTGCCTTCGGCGTTCAAGGAGTACGCTCTTGGCTGCTTACCCGTTACACCGTTACACCGTTAGATGACTTCGGCGCTACTGCACCGGCCCATTAGCTAACTAACTACTTTTTCTAAAAACCCAAACTTCATCGGTGTCTAAAGGGAATCTTTGGTGCAGGACTGCCTTTTTAAGGATGGGCTCCGGAATACCATGCCCCAGTATTTTGGGGGTGCGAAAAATTCGGGCCTCATCCCATAAGTCTGCGTCAATGAAAGACTGGAGGGTTTGGCGGCCTCCTTCGATGATGATGGTGCCTACCTTTTTTTGCGCAAGCAAGTACTCCATTAAATCTTTTAGATAGTCCCTAGAAGCATCCAATTGGAAGATTTCTGTTTGTGGATTTGGCGCAAGCATATTGTTATTAAGAGACGCAATAATTGTGGGGGCATTGTTATCAAATATATGTAAATTTTTTTTAAAAAAATCTGACTTGCTAAGAACGATTCGTAACGGATTGATACTGTTAAAATAACGTGTTGACAACCGTGGATTGTCTGTTCTAACGGTTTGGCCTCCAACCAAGATGGCATCAAATTTGGAGCGCCAAAGGTGTGCCAAGCGCTTAGAAAATGGATTAGAGAGCCAGACTTGTTTGTCTTTTTGTCCTAAAAAACCATCCTGAGATGTGGCATATTTGAGTACTATAAAGGGCCTGTTGAGCCGGATGTTTGTAGAAAAATGCCGAATTAATTCTTGCCCTTTTTCGAACAGTATATTTTCTTGGACTTGTTGATGGTTGGCTTTGAGTGCTTGGACAGAGCGGCCGGCAGTGAGTGGGTTGATGTCTTGAACACTAATGGCGACAGACTTGAAGCCTTCGTGCATGATGGTTTGGACGCAAGGCGGGGTCTTCCCAAAGTGGAAACAGGGCTCCAAAGAGACAAAGATAGAAGCCTCTTTCAAGCGCTGTGGGTCTTTGACAGCTTGGATGGCATTGATTTCTGCGTGGTTATCACCATATTGTTGATGATAGCCTTCACCAATTATCTTCTGGTCAACAGTAATGACTGCTCCGACCATAGGATTGGGCGATTGCCGGCCTCGTGCTTGATAGGCTAGGTCAAAACAACGCTGGATAAATTGTTGGCTTTCTATTGGCTTTTTGCGCATTATTTGATTTTTTTTTATAATATTGCATCAAATATAAGAAAAAAATCGTATATTTGCCATGCAACGTTAAATGCTTGAATATCACATAGTGATATATATTAATTTACCTATTTAGTAAATTTGTGGCTTTCTTAGGATGGTTTTTTCTTTACAGAAAAAGCCGAATTGAGATTCCCTTTTTTTTTCTTCAACTATTGAAAATGGTCTGGTTTTCAATGGGAGAGAACCATTGCTTTACACAAAATCTTAATTATGACGTTCAAAGTTAAGCTAAAAAATTCAGATGATGTTGCTATTTTTGATCAAGCCGTGTATGACTACTTAACCACGGATGATTATTTAGTAAAAATTGACTTCATCAACAACATTCGGAAGCATTCAAGTGGTTGCGGGGTTTTTCAGAAAGTTTGGAAAAATCCGGATGGGAGTTATGTGACCGAAACCATCTACCTTCACAAATTGATTGCTGAAAAGTTTCTTTCTGATTCAAAAACAGAAAAAGAAAATCTAGTCGGCGCATTAAATGGAAATAAACTGGATTGTCGGCTTGATAATTTGGTTTATCGTTCTAGGGCTCAAGCAAGTAGGCAGCGAAAGACCACCAGTCATACCGGATATACCGGTGTGTATAAGGAAGGGGTGAGATTCCGTGCAGTGATATCTATTGATGGAAAATCTTCTCATATCGGCATGTTTAGTACGGCGGAAGAAGCGGCTTTGGCTTACAATAGAATCTCTAAGAAATTGTACGGAGATAAGGGGAAAATCAATAAAGTTAGATGGGGCTCGTAGCCTTTTTTTGAAGATGTTAATGGTGCGTTTGCACTAAAATGATTCTCCTTGGGTCTGAAAATTTACTAAAAAAACCAATTAAACTCACCGTTTATTTGGTTTTTTTTATTACTTTTGTATCTACTTAGAACGAAAGCAAATAAACAAACACTAGTCTTGAGCAAGCCGACAATCAACCTTTCGCAGGGGGTACTTGTTGTACTTGCTTGATTCTTAGCGAGTTGGACATCTAGTCCCGATTACTTTGTTGTTTTTCATGTTCATGAAGATACTTTGGTGTTGATTTTGACGACATTGAGGCTTCATCTTCCAAAATAATGTTGAAATGGGTTGGTTTGATAGATTAAAGAAGGGCATTACGACCGCTACCAGTAGCAAGAAAGAAGCTCCTGACGGAATGTGGATTAATTGCAAAAAGTGTAAAGGTACATTTACACATGAAGAGCTGGAAAAGGAGCTCTATGTTTGCCCAAAATGTGACTATCATTTGCCGATAGGCTCCAAAGACTATGCAAAGATTTTCTTTTCCGGAGAGACGCAAAAGCTATTTGAAAACCTGACGAGTTATGACTTTTTAGAGTTTACAGACCTAAAATCGTACAAAGACCGGCTGGAAAAGGCCACTCAAAAAACGGGGCTTTCAGATGCCATTACCGTGATTACCGGCAAAATCAATAAGTACCCCTTGACTGCGGCCATCATGGACTTTAAGTTTATCGGGGGGTCTATGGGCTCTGTCGTGGGCGAAAAAATTGCTCGAGCCATTGATTATTGTATAGAACATCGGACACCATTGATGATTGTGTCCAAATCCGGTGGCGCTCGCATGATGGAATCGGCCTTCTCTTTGATGCAAATGGCCAAAACATCAGCTAAATTGAGTCAATTGGCCAAGGCAGGTATCCCTTACTTTTCCTTAATGACGGATCCTACTACCGGTGGCGTTTCGGCCTCTTATGCTATGTTAGGGGATATTAATATTGCAGAACCTAATGCCTTAATCGGATTCGCCGGCCCCAGAGTCATCAAAGATACCATCAAAAAAGATTTGCCGGAAGGCTTCCAATCGTCCGAATATCTGTTGGAGCATGGCTTTTTGGATATGGTAGTTCACCGCAAAGACCTAAAAAAGACGCTTCGTGATTTGTTGAGCTATTTTGATGCGACTAGCGGGACGTTGGTTGCTTCCAATGGGAAGTTAGTAGGGGAGCAAATTCCGAAATAGTTCTTTATAGTTGTACTTGCTTCGGAAAGTGTTCTGATGGCAATCCACCATATTTTATTCTGTTTGGAGATTTTGTTCAATCGTTCAACTGTGGAGTCTGCTCCGAAAAGTCCACTTTGAAAGCACTGTACAAAATTTTATTTGGTTACCATACTCTCGATAGCTATCGGGATTTTACAAAAGGGATGCCGATAGCTATCGGCAGTGGAAGGGTTGTCAAAGAGAAACCAAATAAAATTTTGTGGGCTCAAGAGCAAACTACTTACTCTCGACTTTTCGGAGTAAACTCAACAATTGA
>JALVCY010000229.1 GCA_027009605.1 Saprospiraceae bacterium | reverse complement strand
ACGGGAAGCTAGGAAAGAGATCTTGCTACTTGAACTTAATGGCTAGGCAGCCAAGAGCGTGTTCCCTTGAACGCCGAAGGCAAATAACGGTATAGCGGTGTAACGGTATAGCGGTGTAACGGGAAGGCAGGAAAGAGATCTTGCTACTTGAACTTAATGGCTAGGCAGCCAAGAGCTTGTTCCCTTGAACGCCGAAGGCAAATAACGGTATAGCGGTGTAACGGTATAGCGGTGTAACGGGAAGCTAGGAAAGAGATCTTGCTACTTGAACTTAATGGCTAGGCAGCCAAGAGCTTGTTCCCTTGAACGCCGAAGGCAAATAACGGTATAGCGGTGTAACGGTATAGCGGTGTAACGGTATAGCGGTGTAACGGGAAGCTAGGAAAGAGATCTTGCTACTTGAACTTAATGGCTAGGCAGCCAAGAGCTTGTTCCCTTGAACGCCGAAGGCAATTGAACGCCCGAAGGGCAAATTGAACGTCCGAAGGACAAATTGAACGCCGAAGGCAACCAACAGTATAGCGGTGTAGTGGTTTAACGGTTTAATCAACTAGCGCAGCGAATCAACTAGCGAAGCTTGCGAGCGAATCAACTCTTTCAACTTCTTCAACTAAAAACCAAACAGAATCCCAAATATCCAAGATGAAGTAAACCCCCAACAAAAACCCATATCTCTCAACTAGCGAAGCGAATCAACTTTCTCAACTAGCGAAGCCTGCGAGCGAATCAACTTTCTCCAACCACAAACCAACAAGCAAACCTACGCCTCAGAAGCCCCCCAAGCATCCCAAAACTCAATCTTTGCCCATACCAAAATACAAGGCACCGCCTTAATAACATACGGAATCAAAAACGCCCCCTTCCAAGCACCCGGAAAGAAATCCGTTACCGAAAAACTCGTAAAAACCATCACTAACACAAATAAGATTGTATTGATAAGCGACCGCTCTCTCGAAAAAAACCAAATACTGACTCCCGCTACGGCCAGTATAAAAGTAGGCGATTCGGCCTTATGGTTAAAGATAACCACCCAGATCAGTAGCGCAGATAAAGTCAACAACCGAAACCCATATTGTCGGTACTTTTGCACTTGTACCAACGGTGCCAACAACATCAAAGCACCTGCCAATACCACGTAATTCTTATTTGGCGTAAGCCCAAACCACGATTGCAACCAACCCGCTACAGAGAGCCCTAACGATTCATCATAATCATTGGCTAACATACGACCCCAACTTTCATATTGACTTAACAGAGAGTCCCAGCCTACAAACAAAAGCGGCAAGAAAAATAAAACCACTCCCCAAAACAACGTCCATCCGGCAGCCTTCAATTTATGGGGATAAAACAAAAATAAGACAAAACCCACCAATCCAAATAACTTAACATAGACCGATAAAACCAACATCAAGGCCGCCCAACCATACTTTTCCCGCTCCATAAATCCAAAGCTATATACAAGGAATCCGGCAATCAATCCATTGGACTGCAGATTCTGGATAGATGTCAATAATTCCACAAAACTAGCCAACAGAATCCAATTTTTTTGCCGCAAAGTCAACACCGGTAAATAGCGAATGGAAAAGGCAAATACCAGCACATTGATAAGATTCCAAATTGTCAATCCCAGCATATCCGGCAGCCCTGCCAACGGCCCGAATAGCAATGAAAATGTGGGGCTGTATTTGTATAAATCCCAATGCTCCGACGGATAGTGTATATAGATATCCTGACCGGCCAGCAAATGATAAAAAGATTGCTTAAAAATAATATAATTATTGTAAGTGGTATAAACGATAGAGGGCTCTTCTTCAAAAATCTTGGTCGGAATCGCATAGGTTTGTGCCGTTGTAATGCCCACGACGAGCACATACAAAACCACTAAGTATTTGAATTGAAATATTTTTTTTAATCTTGATTTCATTCGCTCAAGTTTTGGGATTCGCAAATCCCTGTAGTTGGTGCAGTTTTGGGTACTTACGTAAAAATATTTCAAGCTTAATTCTTATCATTTTAGCCTGTTTCTTTTGGTAGGCCAAACCCAAATTTTGGCATCGCCTTAACCCTTACCTTTTAGCCTTAACCCATTGATTCTCAATCACTTGTAGAGTAAATATTTTTGCCTAATCTTTTTAAACTTGGTCAATCCGCCGGCCCAAGAATTTCTAATTTCTTTTTCCGTAAGGCCTTGCTCTATCTGCTTGCGCAAAACGTCACTCCCGGCTAATTTATCAAAAAAGTGATTCTTCAAAAAGAAATTTTTCTTATCCGGAAACAAAGCGTAGGCACGCAGTAAATAAGTCAAATTCAACTGCTTAGGTTGGCGTATTTTATCGAGTGACAACTCACTGAGATTAAAGCCTTTACAAGTCTTTCCTTCCAGCTTAGGATGCCTAGCTCCGGGCATGGGTTTCGGTGTAAATACAAAGTCGCCTTCCGGCAAATCCGGATGCCCGAATATTTGAAATTGTTTGTCTGTCCCCCGCCCGACACTGATTACGGTTCCTTCAAATAAGCACAGAGACGGATACAATAAAATAGAGCGGTCATTGGGCAAATTGGGCGAAGGCTTGATGGGCAGCGAATAAGCCATCCGGTGGTTATAATGTGCACAAGGGATGACCGTCAAATCCGCTTGGATTCCCCCTTTCAACCAAGCTTCCCCATTAATCATTTTTCCATACTCTCCGATGGTCATGCCATGCACGATAGGGATGGGATGCATACCGATAAAAGACTTAAATTTTGGATTTAAAACCGGCCCGTCCACATAGTACCCATTCGGATTGGGTCTGTCCAAAATGACCACAGGAATATGATTTTCAGCGCAAGCTTCCATGACATAATGCAAGGTCGAAATGTAAGTATAAAATCGCGCCCCCACATCCTGAATATCAAAGACCACGACATCCAAGCCTTGGAGTTGTTCGGCCTTAGGTTTTTTATTTTTTCCATACAAAGAAATGACCGGCAGCCCGGTGACAGGGTCTTTACCACCCTTTACTTTTGCCCCGGCATCGGCCTTTCCGCGAAAGCCATGTTCCGGCGAAAATATCCTTGTCAGTCCGACTCCCTTTCGGAGCAATACATCTGCCAAATGGGTCTGGTGGATGGTAGCCGTTTGGTTAGCGACCAGCCCGACCCTTTTATCTTTCAACAAAGGCAAATACAAATCCAACCGCTCCGCCCCCACCTGAATAGGCGGTTCTTTGACTGTATCCGCTGCTTGGGTTATCGTTGTTTTTTTCTCCGGAGTTTGACCGCTGGCACATGCCAAGAAAAAGGCCGAAAGAAAAACAAAATATTTTATGGTTGACATCATTTGTTTTTATTTACAAAAATAGTAACTGTTTAGATACCCCAATTTTTAGGTAGAAAATAGGCATTTTTGTGTATGTTGAAGCTACAATTTTTGAAGCGTAGCTGGGCTACGTGAGAAAATTTTAGCAAAAACAGGCGCAAAAAGGGCATTTTCTAACAAAAATTAGCGGGTAGCTAAATAGTTACAAAAATACTATCTTTGCGACAAGATACGCCGTTATTTTTAACCGCATAGGTTATTGCCCTAAATTTTTTGTCTAGGGAACGATGTACAAAATAATGAAGTCCAAAAAACACCGAATTTCAAAATCTACGACAAGACACAGTTCCGAAGTCCAAATGCCCCATCCGGAGCCAATCACATCAGATTTTCAAAATCTACGACAAGACACAAGCACAAGAAAAAAATAGGAGCGTACAAGCGAAGTGAAAGACCCAAAAAACAGAATATCGAATACAAAATGATGAAGCAAATACCCAAGCAAATACCCAAATCATCTCAACCAGCGAAGCGTCTCAACTTAACGATGTCCGAAGGACAAGTGACTCAACCAGAGAGCCGTAGGCGAACGTCTCAACTTTCTCAA
>JALVCY010000228.1 GCA_027009605.1 Saprospiraceae bacterium | reverse complement strand
TCCCAACAGGAATTAAGATTGAAGATTGCAGATTTAAGAGTGGAGAAGTAGGAATAGTCCCTGTTATAGTTCTTGCCACAACCCCCCAAAATATTTAAAGACTTTTTTCATGAAATCCCCAAAAATTCCCGTAGGAGTTTCACAAGGAAACCCCCTACGGCCTTGGTAGCAGCCAAATTTATTTGGCTGAAAAAATCTCTCCCTATCTTCCAAATGAATTCGGAAGTACCTACAGTGGACAAACCGTCCTTACCGGTTTCTAAGGCTGTCAGAAAGTACCTGATAGACCTTTAAAATGTCAGGATAGTTTTCTAATTTTTGTAGGTGTCGGTCGATGGTCTCTTGGTCGCCCCTAGCGGCCGGCCCTGTTTGGGCTTTTTGGGGGTCTAACTTTTGAACTTTTTGGGCCGTCTCCAATATCAAGGGGCGTAGCAAATCAAAAGGCAGGTCTCGGGCATCCGTTATTTTTTCCGCAAGGGCATAGAGATGATTGGTGAAATTATTGACTATGACCGCAGCAATATGAAGCCAAGCTCGCTCTTCATCACTGATGATGTGGACATGATTCGAGATTTTATGAGCCAAATCCAACAGGTCTTGGCGCAGTTCATCATCCGGAGTGGTGATTAAAATCGGTACATCTTGAAACTTAATTCGCCGCCCTTTGGTCATCGTCTGCAAAGGA
The DNA here is from genome assembly GCA_027009605.1 of Saprospiraceae bacterium. Taxonomy (GTDB): domain Bacteria; phylum Bacteroidota; class Bacteroidia; order Chitinophagales; family Saprospiraceae; genus HyVt-613. The sequence continues at coordinate 3,227 of JALVCY010000228.1, read as the reverse complement.
TAGAAAACGCCGTGTCTTTCGAAATAAGGCGCCAATACGGTTGACGGTTGTGACCCCGAAATATGTACCACTCTGCCGCCTTCGACTAAGTGGGATAAGGTGGCGGCGACTTCGCCAATGACATCATCCGGAACGGCCAGAATATACAAATCCAAATCCTTAGGAAAATCGGCTAAATCATTGGTATAAAAAATACGTTTTCGTTTTCCGGTTTGGGAGACCTTGTCATAGTCTCTACTGAAGATAGCGACTAAACCCAAATGCTTGCGGTGTAAAACCCTAGCTAGTTGGCTACCCGCATTCCCTAAACCGATTAAACCAATTTTCATTTTCTTCTTCTCTTTGTTTTTTTGTGTTTTGAGCGGCTTCGAGTTCCGTTAAGTTTGGGCGAATCTTCCACTTGAAATTCCACTTGGCGCTTGTCCAAATTGACGGCTGCAACCAAAACTTTTAGATGGTCACCCATTTTGAATTTTCGTCCCGTAAACTTGCCACGTGCCTGCATCCGGCCTCGTTCAATATAAAAAGGCTCGCCTAAAGACTCGAAGCTCACCATGCCGTCACAGAAGTTGGTTATTAATTCGACATAGAAGCCACGTTCCCCAATGCCCCGTATCAAGCCTTCAAAACGATGTCCGACAAACTGCTGCATATACTCCACCTGTTTGTATCTAACACTTTGACGCTCAGCATCTACGGCCTTTCTTTCTTGGTTGCTAATATGCCTGCATTGTAGTTCCAAATGCTTTTTATCTGCGCGGTGAACTTGTTTGATATTTTGCGCAAGCAGCCGGTGAACCAATACGTCTGCGTACCGGCGAATCGGCGAAGTAAAGTGTGTGTAATACTCAAAGCCCAATCCGTAGTGGCCGATATTGTCAGTCGAATAGATTGCTTTGGCCATCGTACGCACGCCCATAATAACTAATATTTTTAATTCCGGACGTTTCTCGGCCAGCTCTGATAGTTTGTTAAAAGAAGCGACTATAGATTTGGGAGTTTGAATGTCAAATTTTACGCCCATAGAGCCGGCAAAACGGGCAAAATCAACCAACTTGTCATTGTCAGGTAAGTCGTGGATGCGATAGACAAAGGGAATCTCTTTCTTGTTTTTGCTTTTAATATTAATAAATTCGGCCACTTCCCGGTTGGCTAATAACATAAAATCTTCAACCAATAAATGGGTGTCTTTTCGTGTTTTTAGATAGATGTCAATGGGCTTTCCGTCCGGGTCTAATTTGAATTTTACTTCATCGGTCTCAAAGCTGATGGAGCCTTCTTTGAATCTCCGCTTTCGCAAATGTTTGGCAATTTTATTTAGGGTGTTGAGTTCGGTGAAGAATGGGCCTTTGCCGGCATCCAGTACTTTTTGGGCATCTTCGTAGGCAAATCGTTTGTTAGAGTGAATGACTGTTTTGCCAAACCATCTTTTTTTAATATTAAAATTTTTGTCAAAAACAAATACGGCCGAAAAGGCCAGCCTGTCCACACGAGGTCGCAATGAACACAAATTATTAGATAGTTTTTCAGGTAGCATCGGACAGACTCGATCGACCAAATAAACCGATGTCGAACGATTATAAGCTTCTTCATCCAAAGGTGTATCCGCTTCCATAAAATGGGTAACATCTGCAATGTGAATCCCGATTTCCAAGTCGCCGTTATCTAGTTTTTTATAGGACAATGCGTCGTCAAAGTCTTTGGCATCATGCGGGTCGATGGTCAAGGTCAAAGTATCCCTGAAATCCCGGCGTTTGGCGATTTCTTCTTGGCTAATCTGATCCGTTATGGGCATCACTTGCTCCATGACTTCATCCGGGAAGGTCAACGAGAATCCATTATTAATCAGGATAGATTGCATTTCCCGGTCTGATTCGTTTTTGGCAAGGAGGACAGAGCGAACTTTGCCGACCGGAGGGCGATTGGGTTTGTTGGGCCATTTGACAATTTCGATAATGACCATATCTCCGTCCTTCGCATCCAAAAGGTCTTCTTTTTTGATGGCGATTTCTACAGGCAGGGCATCACTTTCGGGAAAAGCGACTGCTACTTCTCTAAGTATCCGGAGTCTTGCGACAAATTGCTTAGTGGCTCGCTCCAAAATTTTGACGATACGTCCTTCCTTTTTACGGCGTCTTCGTCCACCATCGAATAGAGCGACCTTGACACGGTCTCCATTCATGGCACTTCCCATATATTTTTGTGGGATGTAAATATCATCTTCCAATTCATCGACCAAGACAAAACCTGCTCCGGAGCGTGTCTTATCCACATAGCCTTCGTAGGAGATGCTATCGGATGTTTCCACAAACGTATGGGGACTTGCTTGGAATTTGTAATTGTCTTTGGGCACGATAACACCTTGAGTAACAAGGCTTTCCAGTGCATAAAGAATGGAGTCAATATTATTTTCGCTATCTACTCTTTTTTGAATTTGCTTGGGGTTAAATTGTTTGTTGGGATACTTGAGTAGTATCTTTTTAATCACCTTTTGCAATTTTTTGGAAGAAAGCTTGTGGGTTTTATTTTTGTATTTTTTCATTATTTTATTTGATTCTTCGGGCTGCGATTTTCAATTTTATAGTTGGCAACCCGCTGTTTGATTAGACGCCGGTGGTGCGACACCAAGAAAATGTAGATGATTTTACGAAAGGAAATCATCTTGTGCATAGCGCACGATTTCGCCATTGGGCAGGACTTCAAAAGAATAGTTTTCCGTTTGTGTGGCGTCAAACTCTTCTGCATCTTCCTTTATCGAGCCTTCGGACACGTAGATGATCCATTCGGGAGTAATGACCGTAGCGGCTTGGGTAATCACCCCTTCCTCTACTTTCATTTGGCTAATCACCGCACTGGAGATTAATTCTCCTTTGGGTGTAAAAGTCGCCAGAATATACTCATAAGTCATCAAGCCGGCTTTCCAAAAGACCACTGCTTTAAAGGCTTTTTCCGTAGTTACCTTAAATCCGGGCATATACTCCGTAAATTCATCAATCTCACCCATGTCTGCCGGTTGTACAAAGGCCAGTTGTAGGGCTTGCGCCAAAGTGGGATTGGCTTTTTCTAACTCGTGGTGGAGTGATTCAGTCAGGGTAACGGGTAGTTCTACTTCGGGAAAAGCGGAAAGAAATTGTTCAAATGAAGGGCGCATACTAAGGTGTTAATGTATGATTACCTGCCTATACACACAGAATGAATGGGGTTAGCATACCGGAAGTCCAAGGAGT
>JALVCY010000227.1 GCA_027009605.1 Saprospiraceae bacterium | reverse complement strand
TATTATTTTTGACCAAAAAAGTATTGATTGATGGGTTTTTAGTACGTCATTTTTTATACAATTATTTTTACGCAAAGAAAGAGAAGACCACAAAATGGTCTTCTCTTTTTTTTGTAGTGGTCTAGGTACTGTTATTTCTTATTGGTACTCATGTGGATAACGGAGTACAATGGGCAATAGTTAATCACCGCTGTCAGCAAAGCGATGGCGCCTACTACGATGGCAATAATTCCGGCTGTTCCGGTCAATACTCCGGAATAATAAAGATATCCTAGCACTAAGGCTAAAACAATTCTAATCATCTTGTCTGTTGAACCTACATTCTTTGTCATAATCAATTTTTTGTGGTTATTCACCAATTTAGAAAAATTCATGCTCATTGCTAAGCGCAGAAGCCATGATACAACAAAAGTAACAGAATCCCTACTCATCCTATCGTGACTTTTGTTACATTGGTACTTCCGAATTTATTCGGAAGAAGCAAATTTAGCCGCATTTTTATTTTTTTGTAACTGTTTAGGTGCTCCTATTTTAAGGCAAAAAATAGGCATTTTTGTGTATGTTGAAGCTACAATTTTTGAAGCGTAGCTGGGCTACGTGAGAAAATTTTAGCAAAAACAGGCGCAAAAAGGGCATTTTTTGACCAAAATAGTGGATACCTAAATAGTTACATTTTTTTTTAGTCAGCCAATGGGGCTAAAGCCCCTTATATTTTTGCTTTCTGTCCGTTGGTTAAAACCAACGGTAAAGTAAAACCAACGGTAAAGTAAAATCAACGGTAAAACAAGCCCAAATTGGCGCCGAATCTCGCTGGTACGTCCGAATTCATTCGGGAGTTGATAAGAGTTTTTCCCGGCCAAATAAATTTGGCTGCTACCATTTTCGCCTGCTTTAGCTTTTACTGTCTGCTTTAGCTTTTACCGCCTGCTTTAGCTGACAGACCAAAAGCCAAGCTAGAAACCGGCTTTAGCCGCATTTTTTTATACTTTTATCGGGCAACCAAGTAGGAGACAAAACCCGGCTACGCCATTACCGAATCACCACTATTTTTTGCGAAAGCACACCCGCATCCCCTACCAATTGAACCCAATAAACCCCATTTTTTAGCGAAGCAGCGTCTAATATGACCGTATGATGCCCGACCAAACCGGTTGGGGCAACCATCAAATCCTGAATATATTGCCCGGCAACATCATACAAAACCACCTTGCCGGCAAACAACTCCGCAAAATCCAAAGAAATAGTCGCTTGGGTACTTACAGGATTCGGAGAGACCGATATGTTGGCTGTTTTCAGGATAGGAGCTTGGGTCGAAGTAAGTATATTTTTCGTCTCAGTGCCATTGACAAACTCATATTTCAAACCCACCTTTTTCCAAATTACGGTGGACAATTCGATATGATTTACATCCCAATCATTAGCAATCGGAATCGTAAAATCCGTCGAAAAAGGAATATTGGCCGGTACCGTTCCTTGCGCCAAAAGCACCCCAAAGGCCTCGCCGGCCATATCATCTCTCAATACTTTTTCATGCACGGCATAAGTTCCACGCCCTGCTTGTTCATTGATGACTCCATTTTCAACGACATAGACATTCAGGTAGTATTCGCCTTCTGCTTGCACAAAAAACTTGGATTTTACCGTAAGGGATATTTGATTGTTATCAATGGTAATATTAGTAGGAATGGCATTGGCGGTAGGGAAAAAATCGGCATTTTGAAGCACACCCGTTTTAATCGCATTTCGGATGGTGACAGAAGTCCCCGCCTGATCCACATTATTCAGATAAAATCTAGGCTGACCATCCCCCGTAAGGTTGGCATCAATGCCTTGACTGGTGGCACTCTGCAAGTCTCCGCTAGGATGCTCCGCCCACAAAATAGCCTTCTCGTCATTATCTTGGATTAATTGCTCAAACAAATCCCAGCCCCAGCCTCCACAAGAAGGACACCAAGTGGCGGTTCTTTTGATGATTAGGCTGGATTGTATCTGCGGCACTTCTTGAGCTTTCGCAAAATAGCTAAAACCAATAGCTATGAATAGGAGTAGAATTTTTTTCATGATTATTATTTTTGTAAAAATTAGACTTCTGCTTTTTCAATCTATGCAAAAGTGTAACAAATATCGTCTTGCGACAAATTTAAAGAAATCACCATTCAATTAATAAGCGTAATCTGTCCCCTAGCCAACAAAACCAGCTTTTCTTGCTCAAATTGCTTCAATAATCTGGAAATCACCTCCCTAGAAGTAGCTAAATCTTTGGCTATTTCACTGTGAGAGATTTTGAGCACGGAACGGCCTACGGTGTCTGCCCGTTGTTTCAAATAACTCATCAACCGCTCATCCAAATGATGAAATACCACACCTTCAAAGGCTTGTATGAGTTCATTAAAGCGCATCCCAAAAGTCTCGAAGACAAAATGATACCAAGATGGAAATCTCTTATTCACATCATACAAGGAGTCAACGGACAAGGCAATAATCCCCGTTTTTTCCAAGGCTACCGCCTTTATCTCACTCCGCCCGGGTTTTAGAGAAGAAGCCAAGGTCATGGCACACGACTGACCCGGTTTGATATAATACAATAAAGCTTCTCGTACGTCATCATCTTCTCTAAAGACCTTTACCGAACCCGACACCACCAACGGAATCACCTTGATATACTGCCCAACATTCAGGATGACCGTCCCTTCAGGTACGTCCAAATATTGACTATTTTGAGCAATTGTCTCAATCAATTCAAATTGTTGAAAGACGGGAAAATTAGCCCGAAGCAACTGAATTTTAGCCGGTACGTCCATTAATTTAGTGAATCTAACAAGGTAATTTTGTTCCGGCCGATAGACAATATCGATTGTTTTTCTAACTTCTTAAGGAGACGGGAAACCGCTTCACGCGAAGCATTCAAATCTTGAGCAATCTCCTGATGGGTAGAATAAATCGTATTGGCACCGATGGCCTTGGACTTACGGGTCAGATAATTCATCAATCGCTCATCCATTTTCAGGAAAGCGATTTCATCAATCGTCTGAATCAGCTCCATCATCCGCATATCATAGGACTTCATGACAAAATTCTTCCAAGAATGATACTTCATCATCCATTCGTCCACAAACCGCATCGGAATGGCAATCAACTCCACATCTTCCACGACTTTAGTACGGACTTCACTCTTTTTGTGCATCATACAGCAAGAAAACGCCATCGAGCAAGAATCCCCCGCATGCAAGTAATAAAGAAAGATCTCATTACCATTTTCATCTTCCCGAAGTACTTTTAGCGTACCTTTATAGAGTAGCGGCACAAACTTCACATAAGAGCCGATTTCTTGCGTCACATCCCCCTTTTTAAACTTTTTCAGATTACCTTCTTGCATGATATTTTCCTGCAAAGGAATCTCTGCCAGTTGATGGTAGTGTTTATTTAAAATCTCCTGTATTTTTTCTTTTTTCAGCATGATTCCTATTATTTCGGCGGTAAATGTACAAAAAAATTGGGATTCGATGAGAATTATCATCTTTTTATCAAGCCTAGCGTTGAATCATCTATTTTTCTTGTAATCCTTTGGTGTTCAATGCCTTTGGCGTTCAATTTTCAATTTGCCCTTCGGGCGTTCATTGCCTTCGGCGTTCAAGGGGGACTATGCTCTTGGCTGCCTAGCCGTTAAGTTCAAGGAGCAAGATTTCTTTCTTGCCTTCCCGTTGCACCGTTACACTGTTACACCGTTATACCGTTATTTGCCTTTGGCGTTCAAGTAGCAAGATTTCTTTCCTACCTAGCCGTTATACCGCTAAACCGCTACACCGGTGTACCGAAAATAAGCCAAGAACCCACCGATTTTCAAAATCTACGACAAGACACAAGCCCCAAAGCCGTACAATTACAGCAAAAGCCAAACATATCAGATTTTCAAAATCTACGACATTCATCCAGAGCCAATGGCATACAGGGGAACAGTTTGGCTCACCAATCACTACGCTGCGCTCCGTGCTTAGCGATCCACGTCCCAAGCGAAGCTCAACCACGAAGTCCGTATCCACGATAGTAATCGGGACAAGCTCAACCAAGGAGCCAAAGACAAACGTCTCAACTTCTTCAACTAGCGAAGCTTGCGAGCGAATCAACTAGCGCAGCGAATCAACTTCTTCAACTTATAAAATATTCAGCAAAGAAGCCAAGAGCAAACCACTACCGAAGCCAAAGACCAAAAGCGCCACAGGCGCGCCCCAAAGACCAAAGACCAAAAGCAGCTTGCTGCGCCCAAAAGACCAAAGACCAAAAAAAAACAAAAAAAACTACCATCACAAAAAAAAAAGCCATATCTTTGCACTCCAAAATCGGCCCCGTAGCTCAACTGGATAGAGTACCTGACTACGGATCAGGAGGTTGCAGGTTCGAACCCTGCCGGGGTCACCAAAAAAGGAACACGAAGATAGCCGCAAGCATTTTTGTAATTCACACAGGACAAAAACAGTAGAAGATGTCTAGAATATGTCAACTGACAGGTAAAAAGCCAATCTCGGGAAACAACGTCTCGCACTCACATGCGAAGACTAAAAGACGTTTTATCCCGAATGTACACAAAAAACGTTTCTTCATCCCTGAAACAGGGCAATGGGTGACTATGAAAGTGTCCGGCAAAGCAATGAAAAACATTAATAAGCTCGGTGTTTATGCATATTTGCGTAAGCTGGAAAAGAAAGGTGTTGACACGGGCGTTAAACTGACTAAAGTAATCTCGTAATGGCTAAGAAATCAAAAGGAAATAGAATTCAGGTGATTCTTGAATGCACGGAACATAAAAATTCCGGTCAACCGGGTACATCTAGATATGTCACCCAAAAGAACAAAAAGAATACACCAGGCAGAATGGAGTTGAGAAAATACAACCCCATCCTTAGAAAGTACACTATTCACCGCGAAATCAAATAATCATGGCTAAAAAAGTATCTAAAAACGCCCGGATTGCTCAACGTGCCGCTAACGCAGGCTCCGGTAAAGAGCACGTCAAGGTCGTCAAATCAATCAAAGATCCTGTTACAGGAAAATATACCTACAAAGAAGTCATCCTACACAAGGATGAAGTAGATGACTTTTTTGCAAAAAAATAGTCCTACCCTACTCTTTTGTAAAAAAGGCTTTTCTTTCCGGAGAAAGGCCTTTTTTGGGTTGGTGAATTAGATTTTGCACGCCTCTTTCCTTTGCACTAATTCTTAAGAAAGCCATACATCCCCAAAACTTTTCTCCTCTTTTTTGTTGTCTTATTACAATCACAGAAACTATGAGCTTTTTCAAAAAATTCTTCTCTAAAAAGAAAAAAGAAGACCTGGATAAGGGGTTAGAAAAAACCAAAACAGGCATCTTCTCCAAAATTACCAAAGCCGTTGCCGGTAAATCTACCGTCGATGAAGCATTTTTGGATGATTTAGAAGAAATTTTGGTCGCTTCTGATGTCGGAGTAGATACCACCGTCAAAATCATTGACCGCTTGGAAGCTCGCGTCAAACAAGACAAATACATCAATACCGCCGAATTAAACACCATCCTAAAGGACGAAATCAACCGACTCCTTTCGGAAAACAATACCGAAGGACTCGAAGACTTTACCATCCCCGCCTTCACCAAACCCTATGTCATCCTAGTCGTCGGCGTAAATGGCGTAGGCAAAACCACCACCATAGGCAAACTCGCCCACCAATACCGCGAACAAGGACTCAAAGTCGTTCTGGGAGCAGCCGATACCTTCCGGGCCGCTGCCGTTGACCAACTCGGTATATGGGCCAAACGGGCAGATACCGACTTCTTTTCCAAAGGTATGTACACCGACCCCGCTGCCGTCGCCTTCGAAACGGTCAATTACGCCATCGAAAATGATATGGATGTAGCCATCATTGACACCGCCGGCAGACTGCACAACAAGATCAATTTAATGAAGGAATTGTCCAAAATCAAAAACTCCATCAACAAAAAAATGGACGGTGCCCCACACGAAGTCCTTTTGGTGCTAGATGCCACCACCGGCCAAAATGCCTTTGAGCAATGTGAAAAATTTAGTGAAGCCACCGATGTCACGGCCTTGGCTTTGACCAAATTAGACGGCACGGCCAAAGGCGGTGTAGCCATCGGCATCAGCGACCAATTCAAGATTCCTATCAAGTACATAGGCGTAGGAGAAGGCATGGATCATCTCCAAGTATTTAACAAAAAGGCCTTTGTGGATTCTCTTTTTGATTAGTTTTGCCAAGGAAATCTGCCTTTTGTCCGGGCTCTAGCCTCCGATTTTCGCATAAGCGCATCGAAAGTCCTAGCTACTTTTGAGCACTTATCCATTATCGTAACTATTTAGGTGCTCCTATATTTAAGGCAAAAAATAGGCATTTTTGTGTATGTTGACGTAGGGACACACAGCCGTGCGTCCTTACCCATTATATACATTTAAATGCCGTCCCCAAACTTAAGTTAAAATAATTATTAATAATTATCTGATTCTTAGTATCTTGCGCCCACTAACTACATCCATACTATCCCATTAAACAAAAAGTAACAACTCCGCACAAATCATTGGGGTTAAACATCCCTTTATCTCCATAGCATCCAAGCCGAGTAGCTACCACAAAAAAAAGCGACCCGTAAAAGGCCACTTTGAATGTTTTCACAACGGAATAATCCTTATTGTGATTAGCTTCAAGTGCAAACATATACCTTTTTTATCACATAAACAATAATACAATGAAAAAAATTCTTGGATTGGACTTAGGAACTAACTCTATTGGTTGGGCATTGGTGGATTTTGATTTAACCGATAAAAGTGGACAGATTAATGGGCTTGGCTCACGAATCATCCCGATGTCTCAAGACATCCTCGGTAAATTCGACTCCGGACAATCCCATTCTCAAACAGCAGAAAGAACTGGCTATCGAGGTGTACGCCGACTCTATCAACGAGATAATCTACGAAGGGAACGCTTACATCGAGTACTCAACATCTTAGGTTTTCTACCTGAACATTATAGGGATGAAATTGACTTTGTAAACAGGAAAGGACAGTTTAAAAAGGAAGTTAAGCTTAATTATCGCCAAAATAGCAAGGGTAAACACGAATTTATCTTCATGGATTCCTTCAATGAAATGGTCAATGAGTTTCAAAAAGCAGGGAAAAACATTAAAATCCCCTTTGACTGGACACTCTATTACTTGCGCAAAAAAGCACTTACTCAAAAAATCAGTTCGCAAGAATTGGCTTGGATAATCCTAAATTTTAACCAAAAAAGGGGATATTATCAGCTTCGTAGTGATGAAGCTATATCCGATGAAAATAAAAATGAAAAATTCTATGCCCTGAAAGTAGTTGACGTGAAAGCAACAGACCAGAAAAAAGGGGATGAAATTTGGTATCAGGTTATTTTAGATAAAAAGGACGAAGATGGAACACCCTGGATCTATCCTAGAAAAAGCAAAGAGCCTTTGGATGCTTGGATTGGAAAGGTAAGAGAATTTATCGTTACCGAGAAAACAGCTAAAGACGGATCGCTCAAAAGGTCTTTCCGCTCACCCAACGAAAACGATTGGGGTTTAGTCAAAAAGAAAACAGAGCAAGAAATTGAACAATCTCAAAAACACATCGGTGAATACATTTTTGACACTCTACTCCACTTACCCAATCAAAAAGTCAGGGGCAAACTCATCAAAACCATTGAACGAAAGTACTACAAAAAAGAACTCAAAGCTATTCTTGAAAAACAGCTTGAATTTCATCCAAAACTACGGGACAATGCCCTGTATCAAGCCTGCGTTGACGAACTATACCCAAGAAATGAAGCACACCAACGAAATATCAAAGACAGAGACTTTGTCTATTTATTCTTGGAGGACATTATTTTTTACCAACGCCCTTTGAAAAGTAAAAAATCCACTATCGCCGGCTGCCCTTTTGAATCCAAAAAATTCTTCAAAACCGAAATCAATAAGGAAACCGGACAAGAAGAAAATAAATGGCATGAAGTGCCCATAAAGGTCATCTCCAAATCCAACCCTTTATTCCAAGAATTTAGGCTTTGGCAATGGCTAAAAAACCTTTCTATCTATGAAAATGAGAAAAACATCAACGGAAAATTAAACCTAAATGTAAACATTACAGACAATCTACTAAAATCTGAAGACGATTGGGTAGATTTGTTTGATTTTCTCAACGCTCGCAAGGAAGTGGAACAAAAACATATCTTAAACTACTTCGTTTCCAAAAAACTCTTGGACAAAAAACAATTGGACAATTATCGATGGAACTACCCGGAAGACAACAAATATCCGTGTAATACAACTAGGAGTAGTTTCTTGTCTAGGTTGAAGAAAGTCCAAGATATTGACCCTGAGTCTTTTCTATCCAAAGATGTAGAAGCCCAACTTTGGCACATCATTTACTCTGTAAAAGATCCGGTAGAGTATGAAAAAGCCCTAGCCACTTTTGCGAAAGCGAAGAGCATTCATGTAGATTCTTTCGTTGAAAGCTTCAAAAAGTATCCGACATTCAAAGCGGAATATGGTGCTTTTTCTGAAAAAGCCATCAAAAAACTACTCCCACTAATGAGAACGGGAAAATATTGGATACCGGATAATATCCATGAAACCACCCAAAAACGTATTGATAAAATAATCACAGGGGAATACGATGAAAAAATCAGAACCCGTGTCCGTGAAAAAGCCATCCATTTAAACCGTCCGGAAGATTTTAAGGGTTTACCAATTTGGTTGGCTTCCTATGTCGTTTATGACCGGCATTCTGAAATTGGAGACATTCAGCATTGGAAAACACCGGATGACATCGATAAATATCTCCAATCATTTAGGCAACACAGCTTAAACAACCCCATAGTAGAACAGGTGGTCATGGAAACCTTACGAACCGTAAGAGATATTTGGAAACAATACGGACAAGGGGAAGAAGGCTTTTTTGACGAAATTCATGTCGAATTGGGCAGAGAAATGAAAAACCCACAAAAGGTCAGACAGAATATGGCCAAACGAAACCAAGAAAACCAAAACACCAATGAACGCATAAGGGCTCTTCTCCAAGAATTCACCGAAAATGGAGCTAACCCCCACTCTCCGAGCCATCAAGAAATACTTAAAATATACGAAGAAGGTGTGGTCGGCTCTAAACCCATGTCTGATACCATCGAAAAAATTAGAAAAAATAGAACTCCATCTAAAAGTGATATCCATAAATATAAACTTTGGCTTGAACAAGAATACATCTCTCCCTACTCGGGAAAACCGATACCCCTGAGCAAACTCTTTACCACAGCCTACGAAATTGAGCACATCATTCCTCAATCCAAATATTGGGATAATTCTTTAGGCAATAAAGTTATCTGCGAAACAGAACTAAACAAACTAAAAGGCAATCAAACAGCTTATGCGTTTATCAAAAAGTATGGTGGTCAAATCCATGATGGCATCCCCATCCTAAAACTGCATGAGTACGAAGCTCATTGCCAGAAATATTTTAAATCAAATCGTAGCAAACTTAAAAACTTACTCAGTGAAGATATTCCCGAAGGTTTTATTAACCGCCAAATGAACGATAGTCGTTACATCAGCAAACTAGTTATGGGTTTGCTTAGCAACATTGTCCGGGAAAAGGATGAGCAAGAAGCCACTTCCAAAAATCTCCTTCCGGTTGTGGGACGTTTGACATCCAAGCTTCGCAGAGATTGGGGCTTGGAGGATAAATGGAATGAACTTGTCCTGCCTCGCTTTAAGCGTATGAACGAATTGACAAAATCTGAAGACTATACCTACAAGAATAGCCAAGGCATTGAGATTCCAACTGTACCGGATGATTTGCTAAATAATTTCAGCAAAAAAAGGATTGACCACCGGCATCATGCCATGGATGCGCTTGTAATCGCTTGTTGTACACGGCAACATACACAATACCTGCATTCGCTAAACAATGAAAAGCTCAAGTTCAATTTGCAGCCCCTATTGATGGTCAAAAATGACAACGGACATTATACCAAATATTTTCAGTTACCTTGGAAATCCTTCCCCGTAGATGCCAAACACAATCTCGATAAAGTGGTCATCAGCTTTAAGCAAAACCTTAGAGTCATTAACAAAACCAACAACAAAACTTGGCAGTGGAAAAAGCAAAAAGATGGAAAGTACAAGAAGGAATTGGTTAGACAAACCAAAGGTGATAGTTGGGCAATTCGTAAACCTATGCACAAGGAGACCGTTTCCGGAAAAATAGGTTTTAAGGCCGGAAAAGGCAAAATTGCAACAGCTGTACGCACGTCCCTTTCGGAAATTAAAAACTTTAAACACCTTGAAAAAATTACAGACTCCGGCATTAAGAAAATTTTGAAAAACCATCTCAAAAACTACGGTGATGGCAAATCCAAAGAAGCATTCGATGCCGCTTTTTCGCCGGAAGGCATCCAAGATCTGAACAAAAATATCAAGCAACTAAACGATGGGAAAAATCACCAACCCATCTATAAAGTACGCCAGTACGAAGTCGGTAGTAAATTCCCTGTATCAGAAAATCCGGAAAGCCCGAAAAACAAAAAATATGTGGAAGCGGCCAAAGGAACCAACCTGTTTTTTGCCATCTACTGGGATGATAAAAAACAAAAACGCACCTTTGAAACCGTACCACTAAATGCTGTAATTGCACATCAAAAACTCGTGGCCAACTTACCGAAATCGGAAAGAACTCCTATTCCCGTAGATGCTCAAAAAGGAAAGTTTTTATTCGCTCTTTCTCCTAATGACTTGGTTTTTGTCCCTACGGATGAAGAATTGGAGAATCCTAGTTTGGTTGACTTTCAGAAACTTAGTAAAGAACAAATATCTCGTATATTTAAGGTTGTTAGTAGCACTGGAAATCGACTTTATGGAATTCCAAATTCAATTGCCAAACCAATTATGAATAAATTTGAATTTTCAAGTTTAAATAAGCTGGAATTTGACTTATCTAAAAGATCTATTAAACAATACTGTTGGAAACTCCAAATAAATAGACTTGGCAAAATTACCAATTATATGTCATGATTAAAAAAACCATATACATAGGCTCCCCCGCCTATTTACGCACTGAAAAGCAACAATTGCTCATCGAATATCCGGACGAAGACAAGGCGGATATTCGGCGAGCGATTGAAGATATTGGCGTTTTGATACTGGATCATTACCAAATCACCATTTCGCATACGTTGATTTCTAGGCTTTTGTCCAATAATGCCGCCATTATCACAACTAATGAAAAGCACATGCCCCAAGGATTGATACTTAATTTGGAAGGCAACCAAGTCCAACACGAGCGTTTTATGCAGCAAATTAGTGCCAGCCAACCGCTTAAAAAAAATCTTTGGCAACAGACCATTAAAGCAAAAATCACTAATCAAGCCATTTTACTCGGTAAACTAGGTGTACCCATTGATAAAATGAAGCTGTGGGCTTCCAAAGTAAGAGTCGGCGATCCGGATAATTACGAAGGCAGAGCCGCCGCCTATTACTGGCGCAATTTATTTGAAAGAGATATTGATGGTTTTACACGGGGGCGATACGATGCCGAACCTAATAATTTGCTCAATTATGGCTATGCTATCCTAAGAGCGACGGTAGCTAGATCCTTGGTAGCCAGTGGCTTATTACCCACACTTGGCATTCACCACCGGAACAAATACAATGCGTATTGCTTAGCTGATGACATCATGGAGCCTTATCGCCCTTTTGTTGATGAACTGGTTTTGGATATCATGGATGAATTTGATGATTGGTCTATTCTCACTAAGGAGATTAAAGCGGAACTATTGGCCATCCCGGCTATAGACATCGTCATTGATGGTAAAGGCAGTCCGCTGATGGTGGGCTTGCGCCGAACGACGGCCAGCCTTTTTAGATGCTTTGAAGGCAGTGCTCGCAAAATACTTTATCCGGTTATGGAATGATTTTTGACTAGATATATTGTATTAAAATGCAATATATGAGTCGTCTTTCAAACTTAAACCAATATCAAATCATGTGGGTAATTGTATTATTTGACCTGCCATCGGTCACCAAAAAGGAGAAGAAGGTTTACCACGATTTTAGAGAAAAGCTAAAAAACGATGGATTCCGGCTATTTCAATTCTCCATTTACCTTAGGCATTGTGCCAGTAAGGAAAATGCCAATGTGCACAAAAAGAGAATAAAAAACTGGCTTCCACCCCACGGGAAAGTGGCGGTTTTAACCATTACTGACCGGCAATTTGGGCTAATGGATTTGTTTTTCGGCCCCAAAAAAGTAGAAAATCCCAATGCCCCCAAGCAGTTAGAGCTCTTCTAGGATTAAAAAAACCGACCGGATTGCACCGGTCGGTTGGTTTTGGTACGGATTTTTCAATCCTATTTTCGGGCTTAACTATTTGGCAATCAATAAGATATAAGCACCTATGTTGTCATTAATATCCCAAAGATACCAAAATTGAAGCTAATCACAACTGTTTTGGCCTAATGCTTCCATGATGAGATGTTGTCATTAATATCCCAAAGATACCAAAATTGAAGCTAATCACAACAGAAGAACAAAGAAGCAGCCGAAGCCATCGGTTGTCATTAATATCCCAAAGATACCAAAATTGAAGCTAATCACAACAGTATGCCGGAATTCTCCCACTTCTTGAGGTTGTCATTAATATCCCAAAGATACCAAAATTGAAGCTAATCACAACAAGGATTGGATTTTGTCTGAAAAGGGAAAGGTTGTCATTAATATCCCAAAGATACCAAAATTGAAGCTAATCACAACAATAGAACTCTTTTGCCGTAAGGAATAGGAGTTGTCATTAATATCCCAAAGATACCAAAATTGAAGCTAATCACAACATACCCGATAGCTGCCTAATAACTTGCCGCGTTGTCATTAATATCCCAAAGATACCAAAATTGAAGCTAATCACAACAAGTAATACGTGCTTTTCGCTCCCATCTTGTTGTCATTAATATCCCAAAGATACCAAAATTGAAGCTAATCACAACTATCGGAAAATGGGAGAATATCCGTGTGGAGTTGTCATTAATATCCCAAAGATACCAAAATTGAAGCTAATCACAACAAGTCGCCCCTAGATTGATTTAAAAATTGGGTTGTCATTAATATCCCAAAGATACCAAAATTGAAGCTAATCACAACGCTAGACGGAAAATGGTTCACCGATATGGAGTTGTCATTAATATCCCAAAGATACCAAAATTGAAGCTAATCACAACAAATCGCCTTTGTAGTACTTCCGAAAAGCGTTGTCATTAATATCCCAAAGATACCAAAATTGAAGCTAATCACAACGTCTTTTTCAATCGGTATTTTCATAATCCAGTTGTCATTAATATCCCAAAGATACCAAAATTG